>DASWJH010000090.1 GCA_036397255.1 Nitrospiria bacterium | reverse complement strand
TCGGCTTGAATGGCCATGGCATAGGCTTCATCATGATTACTGTTAAATCCTGTGCTCACCTTCCCGCTGCTTCCAAAGGTCCCATCTAAACTCCCATCCGTATCGTAACGGGCAAGCGCAAAATCATAAAAACCGTTCACCCCCGTTCGTCCGGCTACCACTATCTTACCGTCAGCCTGAATCAAATTGGAGAAAACCTCATCATGGCTTCCATCATTGTCATAACGCGCTAAACCAAAATCCAGATTTCCAAGTCCCGCACTCCCCGCTGCCAAAATCTTCCCATCGGGCTGTATCGCAACCGCATACGCAACATCGTTGCCCCCTGAAAAATCCGTGCTCACTTTTCCATCCAAACCAACCGGATCAAATGTCGTATCCAGGCTTCCATTACTGTTATAACGAACAAGAGCAAAATCCAGATTTCCAAGTCCCGCACTCCCCGCTACCAAAATCTTCCCATCGGGCTGTATCGCAACCGCATACGCAACATCGTTGCCTCCTGAAAAATCCGTGCTCACTTTTCCATCCAAACCAACCGGATCAAATGTCGTATCCAGATCCCCGGGAGCCCCTTGAACCAAGCCTTCAAAGGAAAGACAAAAAAAGATTAGAATAAACCCGAAAATTGTAAAACGTTGAAAAATCATTAAAAAATAGCACTCCTTTAAATTTTTTCAAATTAGCCAAATTTTCAAATGTTAAATGAAAATTCTGAAAAAATTATAACACAATTTAAACCCTTATACCTACACCTTTTCACCCCTCCCTTTCAAATTGGTAACCGAACGTTACAAAAAAAGAAAAGTCAGCGGAACTGCCATCTGGGAAGGGATCCGTAAAGTTTTCCGTTCCACCCATTTGAAACAGGAAATTCTCTCTGATCAGGTAGCTAATTCCAGCGGTAATTTCACCCACACCATCTTCCAGAATAGGGGAGTTTATCCCGTGAAAGGGGGTGGAAAAGTATTCAAACTGTGTCAAAATGGAAAAACGTGGAATTGGCCGATATTCCATGGCTAACATTCCGCTAAAAAAAGGGGCCAAATCGAGGCCCGTATCCATAAAATCACCCGTTGGGAATACACCGTTCACGTTGGAATACCATACCCACTTTTTTCCAAATCCCTTTTGGACGGCTAAACCCAACCCCACATCCGGGTCCCCGCTTCCAAAAGATTTTGCGGTATCTCCTGTTGGAACCTTTAAAGCCAATCGAAGGGCAACTGCAGGGCGTGTTTCTCCTTCCTTTATCGCCACCCATCGTGTGTTCAATATTAAATCCCCTAAACCCACATCATCTTCCTCCCCTTCAATAATTCTTTGTCCGTTTAAATCAATTCGGTAATCAAATTCATTGTTGATCAGCTTCACCCGACTAGGGTTTAAATGGGCAAAAGCATCTTCTACGCTTTCAATAAAAGAATTTAAAAATCCGTCAAACCGATAAAAAGCCGGAACTTCAACCCCAATCTGAAAACGATCCGTCAATCCGTAATTGACATTTAAAGAAAACCTTAAGGTTTCATGTTTGATGACCCCATTTACCTCTGGGGTTTCTTCTAACAAAATCGCGTTGGATTCCACAAATTCAGTTTTAATTTGCCACTGATTTTTTGAGAGTGTTTTGGCAGGGGTGGCGACCATATTCAGAAAATGATTGGCAACGGGGGCATAATTCCGTGCGGGGAGGGGGCCATGCCCCCATTCAGGGTCAAAAGCTTCCACCTGGCATGCTGAAAAAATAAAAATACTGAGGCCCATTAAAATCCAATGTTTCATAAAAGATCATTTCTCAATAAAATTGTACTAAAAAGGATACCCCAGACCCAAAAATAGGGTCATCCCTTCGGGCCCAAACCCCGCATCAAAACGCCCCACCACATTGGGTCTAACCAAGGCACGGATTCCAAAACCCGGATTCACCTGTAATTCATCCAAAAGATTATGAAATTTTCCAAAAACCCTTCCGATATCCACAAAAGTGGCAAGCTCCCAATCGGCCAAGACCCCAAAGAGTCTAAAACGAACCAAACGAAACCTTTCTTCAATACTTAAAAGATAATAATGGTCATCCACAAATCGTCCATCCCCAAAATTTCTCAAGGTATCATCTCCACCTAAAGTCGCCTTTTCATAAAAAGGCGTTTTACTTCCAGTGGTAAAAAAAACCGCCCCTCGAAGAACGGTAACAAAAAGACTATCCCTCATCGGGAACCATTTCCTCGCATCTAATCCCGTCCCATTAAAAAGATGGTCCCCATTGTCCGCATTGAAAACCTGGCCAACCTCCGTGTAAAATCTCACCAAGGAACCCAAAGAGGGGATATCGAGTTCATCCCGGGAATCAAACGCCAACACCAGTCGGTGGCCCAATACCAGCCCCCCTCCGGCCCCCGGAATGGATGGAAATTCGTCTTTGAAAAAAGGTTCATCGGGAACACTACCTCTTCCGATGGATATCCAGCGGAGACGTTCTCCAAAAGATAAACGGAAATGGTCAAAAAAATGGTGTCCCAGCAAAAAATCATAAGCAAACTCCCTTTGGGTAAAATTACTTTCGTTTTCATCCAAACTTTCTGCGGTAAAACCGAAAAAACGTCTTGTGGAATCCCGGAAGGCGGTCACCGATGAATAAAACAAAAGTTTTTCACCTAAAAACTTTGGTTTTGAATATTCAAAAAAAACCTTCTGATCAATTCCCGTAGAACTCGAAACAATGACCGCATAATCTTGATTATCTTCGCCGAAGTAAAAAAACCGAAATGCTGATTTGAGACCAATAAACTCATTATAAGTTAAAGAAGGGGCTAAGATGGCATACACATCATCATCCTCATCCTCGAAAAGAACGGTAACCAATGTTCCATATTCCACCCCATCATTTCGGGAAGTTGAAATAGCGGGAACGGGAATGATTTTTTTTTTAGCAAAGACAACGGTGGAAAAAAAACAAATGCCTAAATAAAGAAACAAAAAGCAAAGAAAACCAAATTTATAATTTAAATTCTTAAAATTTTTTAAAAAATCCACTCGTCCCCTTTATTTGCCCCTAGGGCTAAATCAGGTCCTCTTGAGTTTGAAGTAAACGAAAAACTAAACAGGTCAAGTTTTTTGAGGCCAATTGGGTTTGTTGCTTTAAACGGTAAAGCTCGAAGAAAGTCAAGGGATGGGAAAATAAATAAGGAACCCCAGACCAGAAGCGAAAAGACCCATCAGGATGGATGATACGGTCAAACTCCACTTCTAGATCCTCATCCAGAAGGTCAGAAATTCCCCGGAGCGCCAAAAAGGGGATCTGAAATCCTTTTGCCTTTTCACCTATGACAGCACTCTCCATATCAAGGGCCACGGCATGGGTTTGTTTGGCCAAAATTTTTTTATCCTGAGCCTTCTGAACCATATGGTCCAGGGTCAGGATTAACCCCGTATAAACATTAAACCCTTTTTCTTTTCCTAAGAAAGCTAAAGACCCCTTCGGATCCACCAAAGAATCCAATTCATGAAATGGATACCCAGATAAGGATTTAAAGGAAATAAAATGATTCTCAAGGACCCTGCCGATGAGGGTTCCATCGGGAGAGGATTGTGCCATGGCGACCGAAAGGATAATATCTCCAATAAGGATTTTTGATCGAAGAGCGCAGGCAAATCCAACGGAGAGAATCGCTTGGGGGGAAATTTTGGTGAGGACTTTTTCTGCCGCACTTCCGGCAGAAATAGGACCTATTCCAGTTTGAACCAAAAAGACTTCTCTTGAGCCGATAAAACCGGACCAGCCCATCAAACCGGGTATAGAAATTTTCCGGGGATTGTCAAGGGCACGACGAATGCCTCGGATTTCACGATCCAACGCACCTAAGATCGCAATCCGTTGCACGTATATTCCTCACCTTAACAAACGCAGAAATATTCCGGATTTTTTGTTTTCTTCTCGAACATCATCGGAAAGCAATTTTCCCCTCAACTTAAGGGACCGAAACTGGGCCAGAGCCCAAAGCGGGAAATATTTTGAATACATATGATATCGAAGGTAAAACACTTTGGGAAACCCCGTGCCTGTAAACTCCGCCTCATCCCATTTCCCTTGCTCACGCTGGTGTTTCAGGAGATAAAGAACCCCCTTTAAAACCTCTAAACTGTTTACTTCTCCGGCTTGAAGCAACCCCATCAATGCCCAGGCAGTTTGAGATGCCGTGCTGTTGCCAACCCCCGCCAAAGAAGGATTGGAATAGGATTCACAGGATTCCCCCCATCCTCCATCAGGATTTTGACACCGTTTTAACCAATCCACCGCCCTTCGGATAAAATCCTGGTTGAGGTCTTGACCAATGGTTTTTAAACCGCTAAGGACGGACCAGGTGCCATAAATATAATTGACTCCCCAACGGCCATACCATCCCCCCTCCTTTTCCTGCTCTTTTTTTAGAAAATGCAACGCTTTTTTAGCTGGAGGAAAATCTTCATCAAAACCCAAAAGCCCAAGAAACTCCAGTCCCCGCCCGGTTAAATCGGCCGTACTTGGATCCAAAAGGGCCCCATGATCCGCAAAAGGGATGTTATTTAGAATTTTTTTATTGTTATCTTTGTCAAAAGCCCCCCACCCGCCATCGCTTCCCTGCATTTTCAAAAACCACCGAATCCCTCGCACCATTTGTTTCCTTTTTTCTTCCTCATCGGGAAGGACACTTTTGCATAAAGCAACTAATACAACCGAGGTATCGTCATTGTCTGGGTAAAATTCGTTTTCGAATTGGAAATACCACCCCCCCGGTTCTGCTGCGGGAACTTTTACTTTCCAATCCCCAACGGATGACACCTGTTTGGATAGAAGCCACTGGGCGCCTTTTACAATACTGGGATGGTCCCGTGTTATACCCGCCTCCAAGAGTGCATTAATGGTTAAAGGTGTATCCCAGATAGGGGAAACGCAAGGTTGCAGATGCATTGAATTTTCCTGATTTATTTCTAAATCCTCAATTTCGCCTAGTGCTTTTTGAATTTGGGTGTGGTCAGGAGGGTTGCCCATTGCACGCAAGGCAACAATTGAATTGGCCATCGCTGGATATATAGCACCCAGCCCCCCTTCTCCCCGCATATGTTCCACCAGCCAATGATGAGCCTTTTGAACGGCCTTTTCCCTTAAAAACTTAAGGTGAAACCGATCCAAAACTTTCAAACAGGAATCAAGAGTTAAAAAAACATTTTTCCAGGAAATGATTCCGTAGTCCCGCTTCTTTTGCCCTTTTTTATCCCAATGACCTTCAGGGAAGAGTTCATCCAAATGGGCATTGGGGGAGACCACACAAAGCGGTTTCTTGGCATAAATAATTAAGAGGGGAACGATGACTGCACGTGACCAATAGGAAACTTCATACAAATTAAAATAAAACCGTTTGGATAAAAGAATAATTTCAGGAGGCAAAAAGGGAATGTCCCGCCAATCGTATTGTCCAAATAAAGCAAGGGAAATTTTTGTAAATACATTGACGTTAGGAACGCCCCCCATTTCCATGATCACTTCACGGGCTTTTTTCATAAAAGGTTCATGTCGGGAAACACCACAAAGCTTCAATGCAAAATAGGCCTTTACCGAAGCACTGATGTTACTGGGGGCACCATAATAAATACTCCACCCCCCTTCGGGAAGTTGGGTTTTCTTCAAATAGGTCATCGCTCGTTTTCGCCGGAGGGGATCCAAATTTCCCAAGAAAAATCGAAGCATCAGATACTCCGAAGTCAAGGTGGAATCGGCTTCTAACTCATCTACCCAAAAACCAAGGTCTTTATTTTGAACATTTAAAAGAAAACCGATCGACCGGTCAATGGCCTCATCCAAGGGGAGCCCATGGGGCTCTTGGGTAGTAGGTCGGGGTAGGGTAGCATCTTTGTCCAATAGGTTAGGACTTCTCACGACGGGTTTTTCCTCCTGCAATTCGACTCGAGTAATCCAATCAAATAAATCTTAACGGGCTATAAAAATTCAACATGTTTTAGGGATTTTTTTAGGTTAGCTAAGATTCCAGCGGATCATTTCCGCCATGTCTCGCCAATTTTGGCCTGTTTCACGAACCACGGTCGGTTCAACACTGCAATGCATCATGCAATTTCGGCAACGAGGGTCTTCCCTCTTCTCAAAGCGCTCCCAATCCGTCCCATCCAAAAGATCTGCCATACTCTTAAAATGCTGATCTGTAATTAAATAGCATGGGCCTTTCCACCCTTGAGGATTGACGGTAATATTTCCCCATGGGGTACAGTCGAAATGCCTTTCCCCGGTAAGGAACTTTAAATAAAGAGGCGTATTATAAAACCGAAATTTTTTGGAGAGTTGATAAATAGCTTTAAATTTCTCATGGATTTCTTCCCGGGTCATAAAAATATCGTCTTGTACGGCTTCATAATGATACCCCGGACTGACCAAAAAACCATCCACTCCAGCGGAATACAATTCTTCGAACATCTGTTCAATTTCTTTGACATCCGTTTCTTTATAAACCGTGGTATTGGTGACCACCCTGAAACCCTTTTCTTTTGCAAGACGGATCATGCGAAGATCGAGCTTGTATAACCCTTTCCGACCTCGGGTGAGATCGTGGGTTTTCTCTAAACCATCCATTGAAACATTGATGGTGAAATAGGGGCTCTTTGGAAAATGAGGAAGATGCTTATCAAGATTGATTGCGTTGGTGCAAAGATAAAGGTGACGTTTTCGTTTCACAATTCCATTTACCAAGGCATCGATATGGGGATATATCAAGGGCTCCCCTCCACAAACGGATACCACTGGGGCTTCCGATTCATCCACCACTTCAAGGCACCTTTCTAACGGCATGGAATCCTGAATGGTCTCTTTATATTCCCTAATTCGACCACATCCGTCACAGGCAAGGTTACACAGGTGAAGGGGCTCAAGCATGAGTACAATTGGGAAACGTTTTTTCCCTTTTATTTTGTTTTTCATTAGGTACTTGGTTAAGGAAAACGTTAATTGAATCGGGAATCTCATTTGAAATCCCTTTCCCCTCGATTAGGAAAAAAAAGGTTTGAATTTTCCGAATACCATTGAGCCTTTTCCAAACGCGAAGGCCATTTATACCAGATAACCTGGTCGGTGTCAATTGATAATTTAAAGTTTTTTCAATGAAAACCGAACTCTAGAAAACTTTTTTTGAGATCCCCACCCAACCAACCCTTCGGGCCCTAAGGTAAGATTTCCTATCTTTTTAAATTTGTTTTTCATGGGTTTAAAATCCACCACCCCTTATCCCTTACTTTTCGAAGGTCCAGATTTTAATCCCTCCGATTGAAAAGGAAAAACTTGCTGATGCAAGAGAAAACCAGGTGTATTAGAACCCTTTGGGTCTTTTCCCTTTTCCAAAGGTCTCCAAAGAGGTGTCATTTTTGAAAACTGGAGGAGTTCACCCATTCGAAAAAGAAAAAATAATAATATAGGAAAATGGATAAAAATTCCAACCACCCCAAGGAGGCTCTCCTCAATCCAAAACGTCATGGAGAGGTTAAATATCAAAATAATGTAATAAAGAATGGGACCCAAAACTAATCGACGAAGGGGAACCTCCCATACCTGGCCTCTCGGGGTGCTCTTTTGATCATATAACTGGAACAGAAAAAGACTCGTGCTTCCGACGAAAGCCCATCCCAGAAAATTGGAAAGAGGAACCCCAAAATACACCCCTTCCGAAGCATACCCGAAAATCTTACCCAAGAACCACCGATCGCCACGGAGTGCCAACGGATCGATGACCACATCTAAAAATACAAACAAAAGAACCGCAAGCCCCAGTACCCTCCATGAATGTCTGCTTCCATCTTCATCGCTTAGAATTCCCTTTTTTTGGAAAGAGACTTTCAGAAAAAAGAAAAGAGAAAAGGTATAACTAACAAAAGCTAAAAAAGTAAAAGAAAGGGAATCCATAAAGGGAACATTAGAAACCCAAATTTCACGGTCCCTCGTAGATTCAATATAAAAATAATCCCCAAATGGAAAACCGATACGGGTAGAACTATATTCGGACAAGAATGCAATGACCCAGGTCATTCCAAGGAGAACAAACGTTTTTTTCGCACCAAGGGTTAGGACACCCGCTAAGATAAAAAAAATAAGAAATATAAAAACATAAGGACGATATAGGACAGTTGAAAAAAGCAGGAGAAAAAAATCCATTTTCTATTTAGATATACCCGTTATTTTGGAACCAATCTACCGCCCTCCGCAGGGCATCCTCTACAGAACGCTGAGGAAAACCCAACTCACGAACGGCCTTTGAGGAATCAAAAAACATACTCCTCTTTGCCATTTTAACGCCCTCAAGGGGAATTCGGGGAGCCCGATGAGTAATATAATTTGAGAGTCCAGTATTCAAATAAGCCATTGGAAGAACAATCTTATAAGGAATTTTGAGGGATGGGGCTTTTCCCCCGGTAATCCCCGATAACAATTCTAGAACCTCCTTCAGCATCATATTTTTATTCCCCAAAATATATCGTTCCCCAATCCGGCCTTTCTCCGCTGCCAAAAGATGACCCTCTGCAACATCCTCAACATCAACCAGGTTTAATCCAGTTTCCATAAAAGCCCACATTCTTCCCTTTAAAAAATCAACCACAATTTGTCCGGTGGGCGTAGGTTTCACATCCCGAGGACCAATGGGGGCACTGGGATTCACCACCACAGCGGGCAATCCTTTTTCCACCAAACCTAAAACCTCTTTTTCGGCCATATATTTTGAGCGTTTATAATGCCCAAACACATCATCCCATTCCAATGGAGTGGATTCATTCCCCCATCCACCGTCAATAGGAATTCCCACCGCTCCTACAGTACTGGTATAAACCACCCGTTCAATGCCCTCTTCCATTGCCGCTTCCATCAGATGCCGAGTTCCCGTCACATTGGTTTTATACATTTCTGATGGTTTCGGAAGCCAAAGACTGTACAATGCGGCAACATGAAAAAGGCGGCGGCACCCTTTTAGTGCCGATCGCATAGAGGTGAAATCTTGTAAATCACCCGGAGCAATCTCAACCCTCAACCCTTCCAGGTTTTGAACGTCACTGCCAGGGCGCACGAAAACCCTGACCTCATCCCCGGATCGAAGGAGTGCCCGAACCACAGCGGATCCAATAAACCCATTTGCCCCCGTCACTAAGGTTTTCATTCCTAATGCTTCCGGTGAACAATAAAAGAGGCCAGTTCCCTCAACGGCTTGGCCGATTCCCCCAGGGAATCCAAATTTTTAATTCCCATATCCATTAATTCTTGGGCTTTTTGTCGAGCGGGCTCCCGCCCTAAAAAAGCAGGGTAGGTGATTTTTCCTTTTTTTTCATCTCCTTTGGTATTCTTTCCGAGAGCTTCTTTGGTCCCTTCAATGTCTAAAAGATCATCCGCAATTTGGAATGCCAAACCAACACACTCTCCATAACGGGTCAAACCCAAAAGGTTTTCTTTATTGGCTTTTCCAATGACCCCTCCGACCCGCAAAGCGGCCCGAATCAAGGCGCCTGTTTTATGGGTATGAATATATTCCAGTGTTCCAAAATCCACATGGGTACCCTCAGAAAGGATATCCACTACCTGTCCTCCAATCATTCCAAAATTTCCCGCCCCAAAGCAAATTTCTCGGCTGGCTTGTAAAACCAATTGGGGTTCAATCTCTTTTAAAATACGTTCCTCCGTCATCAGAGAAAAGGCCAAGGTTAAAAGGGCATCCCCCGATAATACGGCCATGGCCTCCCCAAAGACCTTATGGTTGGTGGGTTTTCCTCTCCTAAAATCATCATTGTCCATGGCGGGAAGATCATCGTGAACCAACGAATAGGTGTGGATTAGTTCAAGAGCAGAAGCAAATGGAAGGATGACATCAGACCCTCCACCTACCGCCTCAAACGCAGCAATAGCCAGTATGGGACGAATGCGCTTTCCCCCCGCAAATAAACTATAGCGGATGGCTTTATGGAGAACCTGGGGATAGGTATTTTCGGAGGGAACAACCTGCTCCAAATACTCATCTACCCTTTTTTTCTTCTGTTCTAAATAGGCCTGAAGGTCCATCGGGTCCTCTTTTGAAAAATGAAACCGGTTGAAAAGTTTTTTCTGTTCTAAACTTTTCACACGGGGAAAATTAAAAGGGGGTTGGGAGATAGAAAAGGGTAACAAATGGCTTCTACCAAGTCAAACCAAAGCCCAGAAAAAGTTAGATACCAACGGTGTTTAGGACCGAATTCGAAATCCAGCCTCCAAGAGAAGCCCCAGACCCACTAATAATACACTCCCGTTTAAGAAAACTGCTTTTTTGTGAATTTGATTAAACTGTTCTTTCAGTTCCTGGGAAAGAACCCCCTTAGCTTTTTGTTGATTAATTTGATCCCGAATTTTAGACGCTTGTGGCCCCGCAACCAGTCCGGAATATAGGTTCAACGCCAAAACCACCCCAATGGATGTTAAACGAATGACCGGCCATTTTCGCTCAAGAAAGCCGAGAAAAATCAAACACCCGGCAGCTAAAAAACCACAGGCAATCTTCAGCATGTGGTAACCGGGAAAAATGGTGTTCATGATATTTCCCGCTTCCTCATTGGAAAAGTTTTGAAATACAATTGGGGCAACAAAAAAAGATAAAAAAGCAATCCCCCCCAGCATAAAAGAAAGGGAAATAAGGTAAATGGCCCATAAAATTTTAGAAATCATTTTTTCTCCAAAAAGGGTAAAAGCAAATCCGATCCATCAAGGTAAGACATCTTACTCATTTTGAATATCCACCCCATGTCCCTTGGGGAAAACATCATCGGTTATGATCCTTTTGAGATGGATAATAGAAAAACACCGAACAAGGTTAACCAAACCCCTACCTGTTGAATAAAACCCAGTTTCTCTCCCAAATAAAAACGGGCTAATAATACGGTAACAAGGGTTAAGAGGCTAGCCGCGGGTGAGACCAAAGAGACCATTGTCGTTCCAATTCCCTTATTAAAAGCAACAAAACCTGTTGCATCCAAAACCCCTATGAGGGAAAGGGTTCCCATTTGGGAAACGGGAAGAAAACCCAATTCTCTTTGAATCCACAAAAGCCCGCCAATGACAAGAATCCCCAAAGACCTGGCAATCAATATGGGAAGAATTGGCCCTAAATCCTCTGTTACAAATTTCATTAGAAAATAACAGGACCCAAAAAAAAGAACAGAACAAGCCGCAGGAAAAACCCCAAGTCTTTTGTTCTCTTGGGAAATATTCTTTTCACTTTTTTTATTCTCTTGGCCAAAAACCCGAGGGAAACGTCTAAAAGCCACCAGCATCACACCCCCAATGGTTAAAAAAATACCGATTTTTTGCCACAATTGGGGGGCCTCTCCCAAAATGAAAAGGGAAAGAGAAACGGTGACCACGGCCCACCCCGCAGAAATGGTGGCCACAACAGAAAGCGATCCAACTTTAAACCCATGATATATTGATAAGAATCCCAAGAGACTCAAAACCGACGCAAGAAGTGAAACCGAGATTTTTTCAATGGACCAACGAAGGGTTTTTGGGTCATCCAAAATAAAAAATAAACTTAGAAATAATGAACCTACCAAGAAGGAATAAAACAGGGTTTTTCTTAAACCAATTTGATCAATCATCCGTTTTGCAAGGAAATTACTCCAACCCCAGCTGAGAGCAGTCACCAGACCAAACCCGATCCCCATCAAAACGGATGATTGAACCCAGCTTAGGTCACTCATTGATGGGAGATGCCACTATTAGGGGTTTCATGCAAAAAGATAAAACCAGATTTAACTTTCTTCATCTAAAATCCATTGATCTAAAAAATCTTTGGGTATTTCATCAATGAAACAGGAGGGTTTCGATAGTAAAGCTCCGGTGATTTTATCGTAAATGTTGATGGGGTAGGTTAAAAATAATTGGGATTTCGCCCGGGTGCTCGCAACATAAAGCAACCGCCTCTCTTCCTCCAATTCCTCTTCGGTTAAGAAGGAATAGTGGGAAGGAAACCTTCCATCCAGCAACCAGATTATAAAAACGGTGTTCCATTCTAAACCTTTTGCCGAATGGATCGTAGATAGGATGAACCGCTCCTGATCGGGGTTGTCCGGCTCAATCCCCGCCACGGGTCCTTCAGGAAGCTCCAAAGTCATATCGGTTAAAAATTCCAACAAATTTCCATATTTTTCAGCCATGGCGTAAAGATGTTCGAGATCCTTCATCCGCTTAGGATAATTATCATGGTGTTGCTTCAAAATGGGAAGATAATACGCAAAAAGAGGACCCAACAACTCCCCGGGTGTCATCGGGTTAACTGAAACCTCTTGAAACATTTGCAGCAGCACCCTTAACTGAGAGGCTATACCCATTTCTTCCGAAACGTTCCTTAAATACTCGGGAATTTCCATTGGGCTTAAACTTAGGGAAACTTTTGAAATGTTTTTTTGGCATTTCTTTGGACCTATTCCCTCCACCAAGAGAAGGAGCCGGTTCCAACTAACTGAATCTTTCGGATTGGCCAAAACCCTTAGGTGGGCTAGAAGATCTTTTACGTGCTGGCTTTCCAATAATTTAAACCCCCCGCGTTTTTCAAAAGGAATATTGGAGCGGAGTAATTCAATTTCCAAATCAAAGGAATGGTAACTGGAGCGGAAAAGAACAGCCATCTCATGGAGGGGGACCCCTTCTTCACGGAGTTCTAGCACTTTTTGGCAAATAAATCGGGATTGGTCCTTTTCGGTTGGAGCCTGAATTAAAACAGGAAGCGCCCCCCCCACCTTTTGGGTCCAAAGCTCCTTAGAATATCGCTCAGAGGCTTGCCGGTTGATTTGATTGGTTAAATCGAGAATTGGCTGGGAACTTCGATAGTTCTCATCCAATGTCAATATTTGGGCATCCGGAAATTGTTTTGGAAAATCCATAATATTTCGAAAACAGGCTCCCCGAAACGAATAGATACTTTGGGAATCATCCCCCACCACCATGACATTTCGATGGCCCTCCCCCAGCAAAAAAATAATATCTCCCTGTATTCGATTAGTATCTTGGTACTCATCCACCATTATATACTGATATCGGGACCACAAATGTTTTCTTGTAAATTCGTCTTGCACCAATAAATTTTTAAACTGAATCAACAAATCATCATAATCCAAAAGCATGTTTTTTTGTTTATAAAGGGAAAACTCCTGGTAGAGAACCTCCAACTCCCCGCAATAGTCTAAAAACTGATCATATCCTGTGGCCAATACCTCTTCCACTGTAATCATTTTATTCACAGTTTTACTGAAAATGTCGCATATTGTTTTTTTCCTTGGAAATCGTTTACTCTTTTCGTGAAATCCGCCTTGGTTCCTCAATAATTGAATCGCATCTTCTGAATCCGAGCGATCCATAATGACAAAATTTTGGTCAATCCCCACTCGGGTTCCATATTGCCTTAACAATTGATTCGCCACCGAATGAAAGGTTCCCCCCTGAACTCGCTCGCATCTGGAATCTAACAATAAACTCGCCCGCTGCAGCATTTCTTGGGCCGCGCGCCGCGTAAAGGTAAGGAGAAGAATGCATTCTGGTGAAATACCGGTTTCGATCAACCGGGCAACCCTGAAAACCAAAGTCCGAGTCTTGCCGCTTCCTGCACCAGCAATAACCAATACAGGGCCTTGAAGTGTATTCACGACCCCATATTGGGCTTTATTTAATTCCGACTGATAATGAATGATGGGTCTAGGATTGATTCCGTCTTCTTTTCTTCTTAAGGTGTAGCGTTTCATCCTATTTTCTTCCCTTGTTAAATTTGGGCTAAAAAAAGGGTTAACCATCTCCCTAAACAATTGAAATGGCCTGTATATAACACAGGTTATTCTGATTCGCAATGAAAACCCTTCCCGGGTTGACTTCCCTTCATTTCAATCATTTAAAGATTTCCGGATTTAAAAAAATGGAAACATTTTTGGCCAAAGGGGGATTGGGGTCCAATTTCGAAAACTTTTTAACATTAAATCTTAATCAGAAAAGCAAAATTTGAATCTAACCATGACGTTTTGTGGCTTTTTTGCAACATTTTTATTCCTAACTTCCCTCCTTCCCCAGGAAACACCATTTTTAGAATAACCATGATAATTCAGTTAGTTATGAATTTAAGCTTTCTATGGCATCCCTACCCTTATAAAGACTTAAATCAAAAAACTATTTATAATTCAATCAGTTATAATTTTTTCCGATCTTTTGAAAAAATTATAGAGGGGGTATTGAAAAAACACCGCTTCTATGCTAATATGACTTTATTTTTAACGGTGGAAAAAATTTTACCTCAAAAAACAGAGATCACTGAAACCCCAATCCAACGGTTTAATGCATTTCCTTCAATATTCAATGAATTTAAATTATCTGCCTCTGCAAGGGCAAAAGGGGGTTATCATTTATGAAAAAAGCACGATCGCAAGGGCTTGCAACCAAGAAAAAGCCTAGGACATTAACAGCCTCTCGAATCAATAAGCTCAAAAAGGGGAAAAAGGTTAAGAAAGTCCGGAGTAAGGGTAAAGCGGTGAACCGTGAAAAAAACCCTGAAATGCAAAGAGAATTATGGAAAAAACAGCGAAGGGACTATTGGAAAAGACGTTTTAGAAGACTTGTCGCGAATTAATGTTCCTTCTACACCCCCAAATTACAACCTTCCATCCCTATATATGCTCCTCTCCCATATGTAGGTTGATCCGTTTTCCAATTCTTATTACTTCTTGTCGATGGGAAACCCATGATACCCACCATTGAATGGAAAAAGGGTAAGGTTTATATTTTGAACCAAACCCTCCTTCCCAAAAAGGTATGTTATGTACCCTGTAATGACTACAAAAAGGTGGCCCAAGGAATTCGGGAGCTTTGGATTCGGGGAGCTCCTGCCATTGGGATTGCAGCAGCCATGGGGATTGCCTTGGGGGCCCAGGGTATTAAAGAAAAGGATTTTTCAAGATTCCACAAAAAACTTCAGGTCATTTGTAACCACCTCTTGGCCACCCGTCCCACAGCCGTTAACCTTGCTTGGGCCGTTCACCGGATGAGACAAACCGCTGAGCGGAACCAAGACCAAAGCGTTGAAACGGTGAAAAAAATTTTAATAGAAGAATCTCAGCGAATCCTATTAGAGGATATTCAAACCAATAAAACACTGGGTAAACTCGGATCCGATTTAATTGGAAACGGACAAACCATTCTCACGCATTGTAATGCTGGATCTTTGGCAACCGGAGGTTATGGAACGGCTCTGGGTGTAATTCGAGCCGCGAAGGAATCCGGGAAAAAAGTTCACGTTTTTGCGGATGAAACTCGTCCTGTATTACAGGGTTCCCGCCTCACGGCCTGGGAACTCAAACAGGACAAAATTCCGGTGACCCTCATCACGGATAACATGGCTGGATATTTTATGGGAAAAGGTCTTATTTCACTTTGTATTGTCGGAGCGGATCGGATTGCAGCCAATGGGGATGTAGCCAACAAAATTGGCACTTACAGCGTGGCCATCCTGGCCCATGAACATCAAATTCCATTTTATGTTGCGGCCCCAACATCAACTATTGATTTTTCCATGCCCACTGGGGAGAAAATACCAATTGAAGAAAGGAGCCCTATGGAAGTGAGTCATGTGGTGGGAAAAGTCAATGTGGCTCCTTCTGGAATTTTAATTGCTAACCCCGCTTTTGATGTAACCCCGGCCAGATATATTACAGGAATTATCACCGAGAAGGGAATATTCAAACCCCAAAACCTCAAAAAACTCAAAAAGACCCTTTTATCATCCTAATTATTCTTTTGCCTCTCCTTTTCCGAATAAATCTTTAACAATATCGATTATTTCTTCCGCCGTAACTTTCTTTATCTCGCCATCCCTACGGCGCCTTAATTCGACAAACCCCTGCTCGAGGTTTTTCTCACCGACAATCACTTGGAAAGGGGCTCCCAATAAATCTGCATCATTAAATTTTACCCCTGGTCTCTCTCCCCGATCATCAATTAACACATCCAGCCCTGCCTTAATTAAAGAACTATAAATAAGCTCCGCAGTGATCATCACTCTTTCCGCCTTATCATTCACTGGAATCACATGAATTTGAAATGGAGCTAGAGGCTCGGGCCAAATAATTCCTTTCTTATCGTGATTCTGTTCAATGGCCGCTGCCAGGGTTCTACCGATTCCAATTCCATAACAACCCATCACAAAGGGTTTATCTTTTCCGTTTTGATCCTGGAATGTGGCTCCCATGGATTGACTATATTTTTCACCCAAAAGAAAAACATGCCCCACTTCAATCCCCCTATATAGGGTCAAAACACCCCCACAGCGAGAGCAAGGATCTCCATTTTGGACGTTTCGGATATCTCCAAATTCATGCCCCTCCACATCACGATTCCAATTGGCATTAATAAAATGATAATCCACTTCATTGGCGCCCACAATAAAATTCAACATGTTTTGTACCGCAAAATCTGCAACCAACCGAGTTCCCTTCAAATGGATGGGACCTGAAAAACCAGAAGGGGCCCCGGTAACCTTTCGAACCCATTCCGAATCTCCCAGAACCAGATTTGTGCAACCGGTAAGCTTTTTGAGTTTAACTTCATTGACCTCATGATCCCCTCGAACTAAAACCGCAAGGGGTTTATCCTCACTACGGTAGAGCAGCGTTTTAACAAGGTTTTTTGTGGGTATCCCAAGAAAAGACGATACCTCCTGGACAGATTTTTTCCCAGGGGTTTTTTTCTTTTCCAAGGGCTTCAATTCTTCATGAATTCCCGATTCCAGACTTCCAGACTGGGCCTTTTCAACATTGGCGGTATAGGAACATTGGTCGCAACTGGCAATTCCCTCCTCTCCCGTTTGAGCCAAGACCATAAACTCATGGGAAGTATCTCCTCCAATCAAACCGGTATCCGCCTCCACGGCCCTGAACTCCAGACCGCACCGAGAAAAGATTTTATGGTAAACCTCAACCATCACTTCATAACTCAAACGTGCTCCCTGGTCATCGGCATCGAAACTATATCCGTCTTTCATAATAAATTCCCGGCCCCTCATCAAACCAAACCGAGGCCGGATTTCATCTCGAAATTTTAATTGGATTTGAAATAAATTGAGAGGAAGCTGACGGTAAGAGCGAACCTCACGCCGAATAAGATCTGTAATGACTTCTTCATGGGTAGGTCCCAAACAAAATTCCCGATTATGCCGGTCTTGAAGGCGCAACAACTCCTTGCCATATTCCTCCCATCGCCCACTCTCCCTCCAAAGTTCGGCAGGCTGGACCAAGGGAAGCAAAACCTCCTGGGCCCCCGCTTTTACCAATTCTTCTCGGATAATTTTTTGAATTTTCTGAAGGGCAAGAAAACCGAAGGGAAGAAAGCTATAAATCCCCGAAGCAACTTTTCGAATCATTCCCGCCCGGACCATCAATCGATGGCTAATGACCTCCGCTTCTCCAGGATCCTGTCTTAAGGTTGGAATGAATAACCGAGAGAAACGCAAATTAAATCCTCAAAAACATAAAACGGCCTCTATTAGGCCGTTTTCCATTTAACTGTTTTTATGAATACCCCGGACGGATTGATTTTTGTTTCATTTCCAGTTTAAAAGAAAACTAAGAAAATATTCTTTTATTTTGTAAAAAAACGCATAATGTCATTATAAGAGACAAAAATCAACAGTGCAAAAATACAAAAAACCCCAACCTGGGTTACCACCTCTCTTGCTTTTAGGCTGACGGGTTTTCCGATGAGGGCTTCAACCAAGAAAAAAGAAATGTGCCCACCATCGAGGGGCGGGATGGGTAGTAAATTAAAAACACCCAGGTTTAAACTTAAAATAGCGATGAAAACCAGAAAACTTAACGCCCCTTGGGAAGCCTGTTGCCCCGAAACCTGGGCAATCATAATGGGTCCCCCGAGGTTATCCATAGACATTCGTCCTTGAATCATGCGGACCAGAACCTCAAGGGTAAGCTCCGTATAATAATAAGTCCGTTCAATGCTAAGAGCCAAGGCTTCAAACAACCCAAGGGGTTTGGTTTCCACTCCACCCGGAGAAATGCCAATTCTCCACTCCGAAAATTCATCTCCTAAAATATCTTTGTCAGTCACCAATTCCGGAGTAATAGTGGTTTCAATTTCTCTTCCCCCCCGATCAATGAGCATTTTGACTTCTCTTCCCTGCGTTTCCTGGACAAAATCCTTTATTTGGTTCCACTCCTGAACCGGCTTACCCTCAATCGAAACAATCCGGTCTCCGGTTTTTAAACCAGCGGAATCCGCTGGAAGAGACTCAACCACTTCTCCAATTTCAGAGGTAGCCACCTGAACGCCAACCGTTAAAAAAATTCCCGCAAAAAACAAAGGTGCCAAAAGGAGGCTAAAAATCGGACCTGCGGCCACCACGGCTATCCTTTTCCAAACGTTTTGGTGGGAAAAAGATTGGGCCTTTTCTTCCTCGGGGAGAACCTCGGAGGGGTCTTCACCAGAAAGCTTCACAAAGCCACCCAGAGGAACTGCAGCAACCTGATACTCGGTATCCCCCATTTGTTTTGCAAAAATTTTAGGCCCAAATCCGATGGAAAACCTCAAAACTTTAATTCCAAAAAACCTAGCCACAATGAAATGGCCAAACTCATGGAAAACCACCACAATTAAGACAACCAATAAAAAAGAAATAACTGTAATCACCATCGTTTCCCTAACCTTTGAACCCAATTAATGACAAATATGAGATTTGACCGTCCGCCTTGCTTCCTCTCTGGCCCATTGATCAGCCATTAGGATATCATCCAGGTTCGTACCGCTTTTTGGATTATGCGCTCCCAGGGTTTGTTGAATCACAGCTGAAATTTTTGAAAAAGGAATTTTCCTTTCCAAAAAAGCTCCCACCGCTTCTTCATTGGAGGCATTCAAAACTGTGGGAAAGGTTCCCCCCGAATCCATGGCCTCATAGGCAAGAGAAATACACGGGAAGCGTTCCAAATCAGGCTTAAAAAAGGTAAGATTCCCGATTTTGGATAAATCCAAACTGGGAAGTTTTAATGGTAGGCGCTTTGGATAATTTAACGCATAGGCAATGGGACCACGCATATCAGGAATTCCAAGCTGAGCAATAACCGAACCATCAATGAATTCAACCATCGAATGAATAACACTTTGGCGATGAATTAAAATTTCAATTTTCTCTGCAATAACATCAAAAAGCCATCTCGCTTCAATCATTTCTAAACCTTTATTCATCATGGTCGCTGAGTCTATGGAGATCTTAGCCCCCATTTTCCAATTGGGATGATTGAGCGCTTCTTCGGGAGTAACGTTTTCTTGGGCGGCTTTTGGGAGGTCCCACAACGGACCCCCAGAGGCGGTCAGAATCAGTTTCGATAAATCTTCTTTCCGATGACCTTCTAGCGATTGAAAAATGGCACTATGCTCACTATCCACGGGAAGGAGTCTTGTCTGATGTTCCCTGACTTCTTTATTGACCAATTCTCCTGCCATAACCATGGTTTCTTTATTGGCCAATGCAATTTCTTTTTTGGAGCGAATAGCGGAGAGCGTCGGGACCAATCCAGCAGCACCTACAATCGCAGAAACAACAATGTGCCCTTCAGAAAGAGTCGCAACCGCCTTTAATCCCTCTATACCGGAAAGGATTTCAACCGGTAAATGGCGGCATTCCCCTTGTAATCGATGAGCCGCACCGTGATCTAAAAGCGCGACAACACGCGGTTTAAAAACCTCAATTTGTTCTTTGAGCTTATCACCATTCGATCCTCCTGTCAAACCAACTGCCTGGAACTGATCAGGAAATTTCTTAACAATATCAAGGGTATTGCAACCAATAGACCCCGTAGAACCAAGCAGAATAATATTTTTCCGCATATTACCTCTCTGTTTTAAAATGAATAATTCTCACTTTTCACCGAACTTTGGAAAAGGGAATCTTATGATTTCCGCTCCCACGCTTTTCATAAAACCATTGAACCTTTCCCCAGTCCCTTTATAAATAATAAAAAATAGTAAAAAGCAGGGCCAGTAAACAGTAGGCTGTCCACCTTATCCAAAACTCCTCCATGCCCAGGAATCAATTGGCCTGAGTCTTTTTTCCCGGAACTTCTTTTAAAAAGAGATTCCGTCAGATCCCCTAATTGGCCCAAGGCCCCCAATAAAAGTCCTAATCCAAGACAATCCACGTAAGAAAGGGAGGGGAGAAAGAGAAACTTTCCCACAAAGGAAACCCCTACGCTCGAAACCAATCCCCCTACACTTCCTGCAATCGTTTTCCCTGGGCTAACCGCTTCATAGAGTTTTCGCTTTCCCCAAATTTTCCCGGTATAATAGGCCCCGGAATCCCCTGCCCAGGTCACCAAAAATAAATAAAAGACCACCCATTCTCCATTTTGAAATCCTCTTAACAAGACCAGGTGGCCCAGCAACCAACCAATATAAACTACCCCTAAAAACACTACACCGGTTTCAGCAAAAACCTTTTTGATATCCTTAAAAAAGAAAACCTGAAAAATCAAAAGCAAACCTAGGATTCCCACCAAGGAAAACAAACCCAAAATAAAATGATTAAAATAAAATCCAATCGTTGAAAGAGGACCTAGAAAAAGACCAAAATAGGCAACTGGAGGAAGCTCCTCGGCATAAAACAACCTAAAAAACTCATATTGTCCCAACACCACCACTACCATTATGAGCAACAGGAAAAAAAACGTTGGAAGATATTTCACAATCAAAAAGAAGGCGGGAAGGAAAATCAACGCAACCCAGAGACGCGTTTGATGCACTATTTTCTCCCGTGGATCTGATCCGAGACCAACCCAAACCGACGCTCTCTTTGTTGATAATCCAACAGAGCAAGCAAAAAATCCCGGCGCCTAAAATCAGGCCAAAGTGTTTCCGTAAAATAAAGTTCCGTATAAGCCAGTTGCCATAATAAAAAATTGCTAATTCTGGCCTCTCCACTGGTCCTGATCATCAAATCCGGGTCTACCATTCCTCTCGTCCCTAAAAAGAGGGAAAACTCTTCTTCCTCAATGTCCTCTAATTTCATTCTCCCCTCGAGGCACTCTTTCATTAGGGCGCGGGCAGCATCGACAATTTCAGTTCTCCCTCCATAACTCAGGGCAATGGTTAGGGTCATTTTATCATTGTGACTGGTTTCCTCCTCCACCCGGGCCAAACATCCTCTCACGGTTTCAGGCAACCGCTCCATGCGACCGATTGTTTTAAAGCGAATTGAATGCTCCATCATGGTCTCTAATTCTTTTTCAAGGTATTCTTCCAAAAGAACCATCAGCTCATGAATTTCCTGTGAAGGTCGCTTCCAATTTTCAAGGGAGAATGCATAAATAGTCAAAGCCCCAATGTCCAATTCCCGGCTAAGGGTAACCATCTCACGGACGGAATGGATCCCTTCCTGGTGACCTGCAATTCGAGGCAAACCTCTTTTTTCTGCCCACCTTCCATTTCCATCCATTATAATTGCAATATGCTTTGGTAGGTGATTTCGGTTCAGCAGGGCCATCAAATCCTCTACATTGAGTTCCTCTGCAAAATTTTCTTCGCTTTTTTTCATAAACTTTTGTCCCCTCTGCCCGGCGCTTAAGGAACCTACGGAAAGGAGAGCCTCTTCTTCTTTTTTTTTATATTCCCGGATTAATAAAAAAACCTCAAAACAAAGATAAAGTCCCTAAATATTTCTTTATTGAACCATTTGGATTAAACCATTTTCATTTAAAATATAATAATCCTCCTCAGATAATTTAATCGGCATACTCATTTTTGTAATTAGATGGTTCCATGGGACTACCACTAATTGAAAATCAACCTCTGCATGGGGATAAGACAGTTTGGAATTTAAAAGAAGGATGTAGTGAACCCCGAGATTTTTTCCCAATTGTCTTAAAGCTTCGGCATCAAGGGGGTTTGCCCCCCGCTGGGGTGACCCGATAAGGGTAGGTCCCAGTGGGTTCTCTATAACCCTAAACCGGCCGGTTTCCTCTAAAGCCATCGCTAATTTTCTCCCAAAAAGTTCCTGATCTATTTCGGTCTGGGTCACAAGTGCTAAAGGAAGATTTACCCCGCTCAGTCTAAATTTATCCCCCACCTTGATGGGGTCATTTTCCTGAACCACTATTCCCAGAAAGGATTCTCCTGAGGTTTCATCCAATTGAATGGTCCCAATCTCTGATTCAGAATAACCCATGATTTCTTGCGTTAAGGGATGAAAAAAAGGAGGTCCAAGACGGAGAACCGAAAATAATACCCCGGGAACGGCCTGTGTTTTTCCACCCAAATCCAACATGAGTTGGTTTGCCTCCCGAAAAACAACTCTTCCCTCTGTTTTTGGGAAAAATGTTGTTAAAACGTGTGAAATATCTTCCAAGGCAATTTGGGTTTCAGGAAATTCAACCTCTTCGGCAAAAACAAAGGAAACATTAAAAAGGAGTATTAAAAAAAACATTTGAAAAAAAACCAGGATAAACTTTTTCTTCTGCCTTATAAAAAAATATCCCTGTTGCATAGTTTTAATTTTTAAACCTTAACCTAAACATAAATTCTTCAACTGAAAAACCTTTTCAAATACACATTTCCTCAACCCAAAGTAGGAAATACAGGATCTAAAGCCAAATTTCAAAAATTAATATGGTAGAGACAGGCCGATTGGGTTTAAAACTCAAAACTCGATTTTATTTTGAAAATAACAAAAACCACCCCACAAAACTTGCATGGCTTCTATATTAGCCCGTCCGGGCAGGTATTCAACAGGGAAGGTTTTTGAAATCTCCCCCTTAACCATTTGTAAAACTTTGTAAAAAGAACGAGTAGTTTAACTTTTCAACTGTTAAAAGTCAAACCAATTAAACCCCATCCAAAACCATCTCAAACATTAATATTCCAGCGATTTTTACCCTGGAGGCCACCCAAGACCCCGGCCACCCAAAAGATGAAAATGGATATGGTCTACGGTTTGGCCCCCTTCTTTTCCTGTGTTGAGGACCACTCTAAACCCAGATTTCCCAACTCCTTTTTCCTGGGCTAAATCCCTTAACCTTAAAAAAAGAGAACCCAAAAGAGCCTGATCGCTTTCTAAAAGATCCATGGCGCTTTCCCGATGAACTTTTGGAATCATTAAGAGATGTACGGGAGCTTGAGGATTAATATCTTCTATTGCAATTAAATTTTCATCCTCAAATAAAATTTTACTCTGCACCGTTTTAGAAACAATTTTACAAAACAAACAATCTTGGTTCATCTTCAAACCCCTTTTTATTGGATTTCCTAGGATTCCCCAGGTTCAAAAATTTCAAAAATTTCGGAACTTTTAAATAAAGAAAATACCCTTGGCACCTTCTGGGACTTTATTTAACCCCCTGATTTACTCCACTCGTTTTTTCTGGTCCAGGTAAGCGGAAGGGGGCTCCTCCAATGGAGGGGCCCGCTTGCCCCTATATAAAACCCTTTATTTTTTTTTAAACGGTGTTTTTCCAAACCGCCCCTTCAATTCTTGATATACTTCCGACAAAGGAATCCCATGGAGCCCTAACACCACCAGGCAATGAAACCAGAGATCAGCGGTCTCAAAAATAATCTCCTGCCGTTTCTTATTTTTGGACCCTATCACCAACTCTCCGGCCTCTTCGGTTATCTTTTTCAGAATCCGGTCTTGGCCTGATTGAAAAAGGGAGCTCACATAGGAATTTTTTTTGGGTTTTCTCTTGCGATCGCGAATCACACCTTCCACCTGTTCTAAAATGGACAACCCTCTTTCGGAGAAATTTTTTCTAACCCCATCGGAACCCTTCACTTTTTTCGAATGAAGGATACCGGTAAAAAAACAGGAAGTGTTTCCGGTATGACAGGCCACCCCTTTTTGATCCACTAATACCAAAAGGGTATCCCGATCGCAATCCAGGTATAATTCTCGAACTTTTTGAATATGTCCGGAGGTTTCCCCTTTCGTCCAGAGTTTTTTTCGGGACCGACTCCAAAAACAGGTTTTACCGGTTTGCAGGGTTTTTAAAAATGATTCTTTATTCATAAAAGCCAACATCAAAACATTCCCTTTTTCATAATCCTGAACAATTGCCGGTATCAACCCCCAACGGTCAAATTTTAAAAGATTACTGAGTTTTTTTTTATTTATTGGAATTGCTTTTCTTAAATTCTTTTTTGGAACTTGCAATATCACTCAACGCTCCTTCGAACCGGGATTCCTTTCCCTTCTAAATACTTTTTAACTTCAGGAATACTGACTTCCCCATAATGAAAAATCGATGCGGCTAAAACGGCATCCGCATGGCCTTGTGTCAGTGCCTGAAAGAGATGCTCAGAATTTCCGGCCCCTCCGGATGCAATCACTGGGATGGATACAGCATCCGCAACGGCCCTAAGAAGCTCTAAGTCATAACCGTTTTTTCTCCCATCCTGGTCCATGCTGGTTAGAAGCAGTTCCCCCGCTCCCCACTTTTCACCCTGCTGGGCCCATTGCACAATATCCAAACCAGTTTCCTTCCGGCCTCCATGGGTATAAACCTCCCATCTGAGATTTTTCGCGCCATTCACCCGTTTGGCATCGATTGCTAAAACAATGCATTGTGTACCAAATCGTTGTGCCGCTTCTTCAACAAATTCAGGTCTTTCCACAGCAGCCGTATTAATGGAAACCTTATCCGCCCCGGACCGCAAAAGCTGGCTGATATCCTCCAACTCCTTAATTCCTCCCCCCACCGTTAGGGGCATAAAAACCATTTCAGCCGTTCTTGAAACCACATCTAAAAGAATCGAACGTTTTTCATGGGAAGCGGTTATATCCAAAAAACAGATCTCATCAGCCCCTTGGCGGTCATAAAGCTCTGCAATCTCCACAGGATCCCCCGCATCTTTTAAATTTAAAAAACCTACACCTTTTACGACACGGCCGTCCTTTACATCAAGACAAGGGATTATCCGTTTGGATAACATTGGCTCTCTCCCGAATGAAGCGAAGTAAAAATGGCAATTCTATTAAACCATCATAAAGAGCTTTTCCGATGATCATCCCAAAAAGGTTTCTTTGATCTAAAGCCAGTAAGGCCTCAACATCCGCAAGGGTGGAAATTCCACCCGAGGCGATGATGGGAACTCCTGTCTTTTTTAGCAGGTTTTTAATGCTTCTAATGTTGGGCCCGGATAACATTCCATCTTTCTGGATATCCGTAAAAATAATGGCTTTCACTCCCGATGAAACCATTCGGGACACCACATCCTCCATTTTTTCCCCCGAAGTCTCCACCCAACCCTTAGAAGCCACCTCTCCGTTTTTGGTGTCAAGAGCTGCCATTATCTTTCCGGGGAAGTTCCCGCAAACCTGCTTGAACAAAGTGGGGTCTTCTAAGATAGATGTTCCTAAAACCACCTGACTGACTCCCATTTTTATATAATCCTCAATGCTTTGAAAGGTTCGAATTCCCCCGCCCACTTGAATGGGGATGGTGGAGACCGACCGGCATATTTGTTCAATAATTGCTTTGTTTACAGGTCCCCCAGAAAAGGCACCGTCCAAATCAACAATATGCAACCGGTGCGCACCTAAGGAGGCCCATTGAATTGCCATGGCCACAGGGTCATTTCCATATTCGGTGGCCTGTCCAAGACATCCTTGGCGGAGGCGCACACACTTTCCCCCCTTAATATCAATGGCTGGAATTACTAGCATTTTAACTTTCCTTCATTTTTAAAATAGGGAACCTTTTAATCAGCTCACGGATACCGAAATCCGCAAGATCGCTTGCGGTTACCCATTTTCCGCCACGCTTCAAAAATAGGGAAAATGTACGAATATCTTCCATTAAAGACTTTTGGCGTTCATAATAACTTCCTTTCCAAAGCAACTGACCGTCTTTTACCCGATAAAATTGAACAACAAAACCCACCGCCGCCGGGGACTCCACCCCATAATTCGTTCCCTTTCTCTCCTCATACACATCGATCAATCCGATCACTACCCCCTCTACACGAAGCCGTTCCCCTAATATTTTGATTTTTTCTGAGGTGATCGTTCCGGTTCCATTTTCCACCTCTCCCAAAACTTTTTTAACATTTAAATGAGAAGCCAAACGGTAGTCGCCTTTTTCGTTTAATCTTTGCCAGAATAAACGGGTGATCACCTCTTGTGCCCCTGGGGCGACGCTTGAACTTTTAAAGGCAAATTGTTTTTCCGGTGTCTTCCCTATCTGGAATGGAATAACCGCCACCCGTTCAATTGAAGCCTCTTCATTTTCAGGAAGCGACACACTATGAATGTTTCCCGAGGCACAACCGACCAAGATCATCACACCCAAAAAAAGGGATAAGGTATTTGGGTTGATTTTCCTCCAATGGTTTTTCATGACAAAGAACCAAAATTTTTAAGTATTTCCAGTCCGTAATCCTGACTTTTCTCGGGATGAAATTGACATGCAAAAATGTGGTCCTTCCAAATACTGGAGGCAAACTGAATCCCATAAGTGGTATAAGATGATATGATATCAGAGTGATCGGGAACCACATAATAGGAATGAACAAAATATAGGTACAACTCCTCTGGGAGACCCTTGAAAAGCGGAGAGGGTTTGCGAACCAGAATTTTATTCCATCCCATATGAGGAATTTTTAATCGTTCTTTTGTTTCAATTCCTTTCCCAGATCTTTCCAGTTCATTTTGAAACCGTAAAACCCTTCCCTCTAAAACCCCTAAACCGGGATGAAATCCAAACTCTTCGCTTTCCTTAAAAAGAAGTTGATAGCCAAGGCAAATTCCCAGAAAAGGCTTCCCTTTTTCCAGTTCCCTGAAAATGGGATCAATCAACCCATAGTGCTTTAAATTCCTCATACAATCCGGAAAAGCCCCTACCCCCGGAAGGATTAAATGACTGCAATCCTCTAAAACTTTTGTGGAGCGTGTAATGGTGGCGAAAAAACCCAATCGTTCCAGGCCCTTCTGGACACTTCTGACATTTCCCATCCCATAATCAATAATTGCAATTCTGCCCATACTTTCCAGACCTGAGGTTAAAGCTTTCCTTTAGTCGACAACACCCCTTCTATACGGTCATCGATTTGAGTGGCCTGGTCCAGCGCTCTTCCGAAGGCTTTAAAAACCGCCTCCAGAATATGATGGGGATTCTTTCCATAATCAACATTAATATGAAGGGTCATTCGACTGTGATTGACCAGGGCTTCAAAAAAATGCTCCACCAATGAAACGTCAAAACTTCGAATCCGTTGAGGTTTTGGAATTTCCACTCGGTAAATTAGATGGGGACGACCACTAAGGTCCATGGTCACAACCGCCAGGGTCTCATCCATTGGAACGGCTGACTGTCCGAAACGACGAATTCCACTTTTCTCTTTTATGGCCCGGTGGATTAATTCCCCCATCACAATGCCTAAGTCTTCAACCGTGTGATGAAAATCCACCTCTAAATCGCCCCGGGCAGCAAGCTCTAAATTAAAAAACCCGTGGCGTGTCATCACATCCAACATATGATCTAGGAAAGGCATTCCGGTGTTGATTTTCCCAATTCCCTTTCCATCGACAACCCAGTGCCCTTGGATGGACGTTTCCTTTGTTCGGCGTTTATATTCTCCAATACGCTTTTTTGGGGAACTTTTTCGACCCTTTGATTTCATCCTTCTTTTCCTTCTTTTGAACAATCACCAGCTACCTATAATCGGATTTGAACAGCCTTTCCATGAGCCTCCAGACCTTCCAAGGCTGAAAGTTGTAGAATGGCCTCTTTCGCGCGTCCCAATTCTGCCTTTCCATATTCGATTAAACTGGTTTTCTTAAAAAAATCTTCAACGCAGAGGGGGGAAAAAAACCGGGCGGTTCCCCCAGTGGGCAACACATGGTTGGGCCCCGCCACATAATCCCCAACCGGTTCTGTCGTGAAATGGCCTAAAAAAATTGCGCCAGCATTTTTGAGGCCTGGCAGGAGGGCCCGGGGTTTCTTCACCGCCAGTTCCAAATGTTCAGGGGCAACGCAATTGGCCAAATCCACTGCCTCTCTTAAATTTCTAACCACAAAAATTGCGCCGAACGCTTTGATCGAGACCGAAGCAATGGAACGGCGACTTAACTCCTTTAACTGCTTTTGAATTTCTTTTTGAACCGCACTCGCTAAGGAAAGGGACGGGGTAACCAAAATGGATGCTGCCTTTTCATCGTGTTCTGCTTGCGCTAAAAGATCAGCAGCCACATAAGCCGGTGAGGCGCTGGTGTCCGCAATAATTAACACTTCGCTAGGGCCGGCAACCATATCGATATCCACCACCCCAAAGACCAACCGTTTAGCAGTGGCAACAAAAATATTTCCCGGACCCACAATTTTGTCAACTTTTGGAATGGTTCTGGTTCCAAAAGCCATGGCCCCAATGGCCTGCGCTCCCCCAATTTGAAACACCTCATGTACCCCTGCCATTTTCGCTGCAGCCAGTAAAGAAGGGTTAATCCCTTTAATGGACGGGGGAGTACACATGACAATTCTGGGTACCCCTGCGACATGAGCTGGAATGGCATTCATTAACACCGAAGAGGGATAGGCAGCATTTCCACCCGGAACATAAATCCCCACGCAGGAGAGGGGACGAACAATCTGTCCAACCAACGCCCCACCACTTCGTCGAGACCAAGAAGTAACTTTTTGGTTTTCATGAAAAAACCGGATTCGCTGGGCTGCGTAGCGAAGGCTCTTCATTTGATCTGGAGTTAAATGACGATGAGCTTTTTTTATTTTTATGGGTGGCACCTTAAATTGTTTGGGTTGGAGGGTAACACGATCAAATTTTTTCTCAAACTTTTTTAAAGCAGAATCCCCTTGAACCCTCACTTCTTTTAAAATTCCTTCTACTTTTTTCCGAACGGAATCATCAAGTATTTGAAACCTGTTGGTAATCCGGTTCAGTTCCCGCTGAAAACCCTTTTTAGAAAATTCAACGATTTTCATGGAATGTTTTTAATCCTTTCTGTAATTTTTGAATGAGGTCTCCAATACCTTGATATTTTATTTTCAAACTCGCCCGATTCACCACCAGTCGAGCAGTGGAATTGGCAATTTCTTCAACCTCAACCAGGTGGTGCTCCCGAAGAGTCTGCCCGCTTGAGCTTAAATCCACAATTTGCTCTGCCAACCCCACCAAGGGGGCCAACTCGATGGAACCATAAAGTTTGATGATCTCCACCGGAAAACCCTTTTGGCTAAAATAACGTTCGGTGATCCTGGGATACTTGGTGGCTATTCTTAATTTAGTCCACCCTTTGGTTACGGGGCGTTTTCCTTTCCCTTTGGCTTCGGCAACCACAATTCGGCAAAAACCAAACTTTAAATCCAGGGGTTCGTAAAGATCCCGATGGCCTTGTTCCAGGAGGACATCTTTTCCAACGATTCCTAAATCCGCAGCCCCATGCTCCACATAAGTAGGAACATCAACAGCCCGAATAAACATAAATCGGATAGTCTCCCCCTTTGGGGCAAATAAAAGGCGACGGTCTCCTTGACCTTGCTTCGGAAGTTTAAACCCGACACTTCGAAATAATTCGAGGGAAGGGGAAAGAAGTTTCCCTTTGGGAAGGGCAACTGTTAGGTTTGAATTTATGGGTGATCTTTTACTCGGCAAATCTTTGCGCCCAATTGAGAGAGTTTCTTTTCAATTCGTTCATATCCTCGATCCAAATGATAAATTCGAGAGATTTCTGTCTCACCTTCTGCAGCTAAACCGGCGAGGATGAGACACGCACTGGCACGTAAGTCGGACGCCATCACAGGGGCCCCACTAAGGTGTTTTACCCCTTGAACAATGGCATGATTTCCCTGCACTTTAATATCGGCTCCCATCCGCTTTAATTCTGAAACGTGTGTAAAACGATTCTCAAATATCATCTCTGTAATAACGCTCAACCCGCTGGATAGGACCATTAAACTCATCATTTGGGCTTGCATATCCGTTGGAAAACCAGGATAGGGCATGGTTTTGATATCCACCGCCTTTACCTTATCTAATACCCTTACATGCAACCCACCGTCTTTTCCTTTCACCTCGATGCCTGATTCCTTCAGCTTTCCAATTAATGCTTCCAATGTATGGTGAGGAACCTGTTTCACAAAAAGGTCCCCTCCTGTAATAGCCCCTGCAATGAGAAACGTTCCGGCTTCAATTCGGTCTGGCATTATGGTGTATTCACCACCATCTAATCGAGGAACCCCTTCAATGGTAATGGTTTCCGTACCGGCCCCCCGAATCCGGGCCCCCCGTTTCACTAAAAATTGGGCAAGATCCAAAATCTCGGGCTCACAGGCGGCATTCTCAATCACGGTTGTCCCATTGGCCAATACCGCAGCCATCATTAAATTCTCGGTTCCCGTAACAGTGGGAATGTCTAATGGAATTCTGGCTCCATGAAGGCCTTTTTTTGCCTTAACAATAACATAGCCATGTTCAATTCGAATATCGGCCCCCATTTTTTCCAGGCCCATTAGATGAAGGTTAATCGGTCTTGCCCCGATGGCACATCCCCCGGGAAGAGACACTCTCGCCTCCCGAAACCGAGCAACCAACGGACCCAAAACCAGAATAGATGCCCGCATGGTTTTTACCAAATCATAGGGAGCTTCGCAATGAGTAATCGATGAAAAAGACACGGTACAGGTCTCCTGTTCTGAAACAACTTTTGCCCCCAAACCTTGCAAAAGCTTTAATATGGTTTTTACATCGACTAAACTGGGAACATTGAACAGGGTTTGATCTCCTTTGGATAATAAGGTTGACGCCAAGATGGGTAAAGCAGAATTCTTTGCCCCACTGACAGAAACCTCTCCAACAAGCCTTTCCCCCCCGGTCACAATAATTTTATCCAATGAGCGCTCCACTCCTTTTTTCTGCGCGTTTCAAACAAACCACCCGGTCAATTCCCGCCCAATCCTGAACCACCTTTTCAAAAACGAGCCCAACAGGTTTTTTCCCCAGATATTGCTGAATCAGATGGGAATGCCCTTCTCCCACCTCCATCAGTAAAAGCCCTCCCACCCTTAGTACACTGCAAGCCCCTCTTAAAATTTTTTCAATAATATCCATCCCCTCTGGCCCTCCCAAAAGGGCCAGAGGAGGTTCAAAATATTTAATTTCAGGTGTCAGCGCCCAAAATTCCCTCGAAGAAACATAGGGGGGATTAGAAACCAATAAGTCAACCTGTTTATTACAATTGGATTCTTCAAAAGGAGAAAAAAGATCTCCTTCCAAAAATTGGACCTTGACGTCTATTCCAACCTTTTCGGCATTCCTTTTGGCTTGGTTCAAAGCTTTTTGCGATAGGTCCACCGCGTAAATCTTGGCCTCTGGAAAACATTTGGCAAGGGAAATAGCAATACAACCGCTCCCCGTACACAAATCGATAATTTCACGGGGCGTCCAAGAAAGGTCCATTGCTTCTTGAATCAGCAATTCTGTTTCAGGCCTGGGAATAAAAACACCCTGAGAAACCTTAATCTCATAATCCCAAAAGGGTTGGTCTCCCAAAATATACTGAAAAGGCTCCCGGGCCATTCTTCTTTGAAGACATTCCTGAAAACAGTCCTTTTGCAAAGGAGTTAATGGGGTTGTTTCATGAAGGAATAAGGTAAGATCATTTAGGCCAGTCACCCGTTTTAGAAAAAAAAGGACCTCTTCTCTTGGAGTGGGAATTCCCGACTCTTCGAGGATACCCACACCCAAATCAATGGCCCTTCGGATTGTGGGAGAGGGTTCTATTTTCAAAGGAATCATCACGGCATCACATTTTTTTAAGGAATAGGGACCGGATGGGTCATAACCCTTTTAACCGTTCTGCGTGGGCATTGGCAATTAACGCATCAATCACCTCATCTAAATCCCCTTCTAATATTTGATCCAATTTGTGTAAGGTTAACCCTAAACGATGGTCGGTCATTCGATTTTGAGGAAAATTATAGGTCCTAATTCGTTCACTTCGGTCCCCCGTTCCCACCTGCTCCTTCCGGGATTGAGAAATTTCATCTTCCTGCTTTTGCTTTTCAATTTCCTGAAGACGGGAGCGAAGCATTCTCATGGCCTTCGCTTTGTTTTTGATCTGTGACCGTTCATCCTGGCAATTGACAACAATCCCTGTGGGTAAATGGGTTATCCGAACGGCCGAGTATGTGGTATTGACACTTTGGCCCCCCGGTCCCGAAGAACAAAAAGTATCAATCCGAAGGTCTTTTTGATCCACTGCCACATCGACTTCTTCCGCCTCAGGTAATACAGCGACCGTAACCGTTGATGTGTGTATCCTTCCCCCCGCTTCAGTTACGGGAATTCTTTGAACCCGATGGACCCCGCTTTCATACTTGAGATGGCTATAGGCCCCTCTCCCTTCCATCAGCAAAACCACCTCTTTCAAACCTCCTATGCCGGTTTCATTTAGACTCAGGGTTTGTATCTGCCATTTTCGTTTTTCCGCATATCGGGAATACATTCGTAAAAGGACAGCAGCGAATAGTGCTGCCTCTTCTCCCCCCGTTCCTGCGCGGATTTCTAAAAATGTATTCTTCTCATCCAGTGGGTCTTTGGGAACGAGAAGAATCTTAAGGTACTCCTCCTGTTTTTCTTTTTTCTCCTTAAGAATTTTGAACTCCTCCTCGGCAAGAGAACGAAGTTCCAGGTCTACCCCTTCGATTTCTAAAATGCCTATGGTATCTTCCAGTTGTTTTACCAGTTCCTTATATTTCATGTATCCTTGGGCAATTTCCAAAAGATCCGACCTTTCTTTTGCGATTTTCTGAAATTCGGGCTGATTGGAAATAATCTTGGGATCGCTTAAACAATGACCCAATTGTTCAAACCGCTCCACAATGGCATCTAGTTTATGGGTCAGCTCTCCCTCTTTAATCAACACGCCAACAACCTCCTAACCCTTTATTTCTTTATTGAATATTTCTTTTTAAACCGTTCCACACGACCTTCGGAATCCACTATTTTTTGTGTTCCTGTAAAAAACGGATGACAGGCTGAACAGATTTCAACCCGTAAATCCTGAACCGTTCCACTGGTTTGGATAACTGAGCCACAGGCACAGGATATGTTCGTCAGTTTATAATCAGGATGAATCTCTTTTTTCATTTTTATACCCCCGGTTCCTATTATTATCGAAATACTGGCTTGGTTTTTTTTATTGTTTCCAAATAAAAAAGGCCTCAAGGGCCTTTTTTCCCCTTCCTCAAAGAAGGGCATTATAACATATTAAAATGGTTCAGGAATAGATCTATTTATATTTACGAAAAAACTATTTATTCATGGATTCAAGGAAATCTTTATTGGATTTGGTGGCACGTATTTTTTCCAACAAAAACTCCATGCTCTCCACGGTACTGAGGGGATTCAACACCTTCCTCAAAATCCACATTTTATTAAGATCTTCTTTTTCAACCAGCAGTTCCTCTTTTCGGGTTCCAGATAAATTAATATCAATTGCAGGAAAAACCCGTTTATCCGCTAGCTTCCGCTCCAAATGCAATTCCATATTACCGGTTCCCTTAAATTCCTCGAAAATTACATCATCCATTCGGCTTCCTGTATCGATTAACGCCGTTGCAATTATGGTGATACTCCCCCCATTTTCAATGTTTCGGGCCGTTCCAAAAAACCGCTTTGGTCTTTGAAGCGCATTGGCATCAATTCCCCCGGAAAGAACTTTCCCGCTGGGAGGGGCAATCGCATTGTAGGCTCGAGCCAACCGTGTAATACTATCCAAAAGAATAACCACATCCCGGTTGTGTTCAACCAAACGCTTTGATTTTTCCAACACCATTTCAGCCACCTGTGCATGCCTCTGCGCGGGTTCATCAAATGTTGAGCTCACTACCTCTGCTTTCACTTGGCGTTGCCAATCGGTCACCTCTTCAGGCCTTTCATCGATTAATAGCACAATTAAAGCAATATCGGGGTGATTTTTCATGATGGCCTTTGCAATTCCCTGCAAAAGCATGGTTTTTCCGGTTCGAGGAGAAGCGACAATCAAACCGCGCTGACCCATTCCAATGGGAGTTGTCAGGTCCATGATTCGCGTGGAGTAATCATCTGTATTGTATTCAAGTTTAATCCGCTCCATGGGGTAGAGAGGGGTAAGATTATCAAAAAGGATTTTATCGCGGGCAACATCTGGGTCTTCAAAATTTACTTTTTCAACTTTCAGCAAAGCAAAATACCGTTCGCTTTCCTTTGGAGGCCTAATTTGACCCGAAACCGTATCTCCGGTCCTTAAATTAAAACGGCGAATTTGGGAGGGAGAAATATAAATATCATCGGGACCGGGGAGATAATTGTAATCAGGTGCCCTTAAGAAACCAAATCCATCGGGTAATGTTTCCAATACACCTTCACCGAAAATTTGTCCGTTTTTTTCCGTTTGAGCCTGTAATATTGCGAAAATCAGTTCCTGTTTTCTGAGGCTACTCGCACCCTCAATTTTTAAATCTTTCGCAACCTCGTTTAACTCGGATATATTTTTTTCCTTGAGTTCTACCAGATTCATCTATGCGCTCTCCTTATTAAAGTTTGCCATTAGGCTCCCGTTTTGACCCATGATTTTCCACCCTTGCCCTTATATAAGGCCAATTCCTGACATTTAAATATACTTTCCCACCCTTTGAAATTGAGACCTTAAGGAAAGGTGCAGTTTTCAAACCTGACAATGCTTCTTAGATTATCTTTTATTCACGGGTGTGTGTTGCAAGTGAGGATTTTGTCTTTTACCCTTTATGGAAATTGGTTCTTCTCAACAAAACATAGGGTCTTCCGTTTTCTACCTGAGAGGATTGGCCGATTTGTAATTGGGATTCACCAAAAAAAGAAGGATATAAAGCAAAGCATTAAAACTATCTTAAAGATTTAAGATTACACTCATTTTTTATTTCGATTTGATTACCCCAGAATGACAATCACGGCTTAAAGGCATTAGTTTTCCGGATAGGATTCGACAAGACCTGGATTGCAAGGCTTCAGAGGAAGCAACCTCCTGGGAAGTAAATTCGCTTATGATTATATATGAGGGTATTTGATTTTGTCAACCTCTAATCTTTTTAAATCTTTAAGGGCCTTTTTAACCTACCCTATCTCAAACAATCTTACCATTAGTAAACCCTTTTCAAAAATTCTCCTTCCCGCTTAGGATGACTTTCATTGGGAATAGGAAAAGAATCCAACCCTTGATTTTGCTTTAAGTTCTATGTTAGAAGTACCATAAATTTATACATTTATTCACCTTCCTACTAATTTATAAAAAAAATAAAAATGGCTATCCTGCAAATTAAAGAATTTCCGGATCCAATTCTTCGGCGGAAGGCAGATACGATTAATGTCATCGATTCAAATATTCAGCGCCTCATTGATGATATGGTTGAAACCCTTTATGACGCGCCTGGGCTTGGCCTGGCGGCCCCTCAGGTTGGTTATTCAAAAAGATTGTTTGTTTTTGATCTGGGGCAACATGACCCCCTGTTTCCACTAACGGTTATGATTAACCCTGAAATTCTTCAAACGGAGAGTGAGGTTTCCGACCTCGAAGGGTGCTTAAGTATCCCTGAGAAACGGTTAAAAGTGGTGCGACCAAAACGGGTTACGATTAGGGGACTTGATCGGGAAGGAAACCCCATAGAACTGGAAGGTGAAAACCTGGCTGCAAGGCTTTTTCAACATGAAATGGACCATTTGAACGGGGTTTTGCTAATTGATCGAATCAGTAGCCTGAAAAGAAGCATTCTTCTTAAAAAAATGAAAAAAAAGACAAAACTCAGTGTAACCTAAATTCTCTATGCGAATCCTTTTCATGGGAACACCGGAATTTTCAATTCCCAGCCTGGAATCCCTCTTTAAATCCCATTGGGATTTAATTGGAGTGGTAACCCAACCGGACCGACCCCAAGGAAGAGGTTCAAAGGTTATTCCCTCCCCGGTAAAAAAAAAGGGGATTGAATACCAGCTTCCGATTTACCAACCCATTAAAGTCAAAGATCCTGAATTTTTAGGGGAGATTCGTACCCTAGCCCCCGATATCATTGTGGTGGTTGCCTTTGGACAAATTTTACCCAAATCCATTTTAGAAATTCCTCCTTTAGGATGCATTAATGTTCATGCGTCTTTATTACCCCTTTATCGAGGAGCCGCGCCGATACAATGGGCAATTATTAAAGGCGAAAAAGAAACAGGGGTAACAACCATTAAAATGAATGAAGCCATGGATGAAGGTGATATTCTAGATCAAAAATCGCTTCCTATCGGTGATCAAGAAACCGCAGGGGAATTATTCACAAACCTCTCCATCCAAGGTGCCAACCTTCTCCAGCAAACCCTCAAAAAAATAGAAACCCATTCCCTTACCCCGCAAAAGCAGGACCATCAAAAAGCCAGTTATGCCCCATCCCTTAAAAAAGAAGATGGAAGAATTATGTGGGAAAAATCCGCTGAACAAATCGTAAATTTGATTAGAGGAACGGATCCATGGCCAGGGGCCTTTACGTTTTTGGGTTCAAAACGCCTTAGAATTTGGCGTGCAACCGCTGAACCACTTTCTTCTTTTGAAGGGAAACCCGGTAAAATTTCAGCAGTAACCTCGGAAAGTCTGGAGGTGGTAACCGGAAAAGGAATTCTTTTAATTCAAGAAATCCAACCCGAAAATAAAAGGAGGATGGAAGTTAAAGAATTTCTGGCAGGTTATTCAATTACTGAAAATACGGTTTTGGGTAGATAACCAACCATGACTCCCCTGGACCGTCCCTTTTACCCCAAAAAGGAGGAAAACAGGTGAAGAGGTTAAAAACAGTGTTCTTCCTAAGTATACTTACTTTCTTTCCAATTGGATTGGGATTTATAATTAATGGAGGGTGGGGTGCCTTGTTGGGTTTTGCCCTGGTTTTAATTTTCCTTCTGGGAGCTTATGGGTTAAGTGATAAAATGATCCTTTATTTATACAACGCTAAAGAACTCACGGAGAAAGAAGGCCCAGAGCTTTATAAAATGGTTAAAACCCTTTCTAGACGGGGGGGGGTTCCGATCCCTAACATTTATTTAATAAACCATCCTACCCCAAATGCTTTATCAACGGGAAAGAATGCAAGAAAGGGATCATTGGTTTTGACAACCGGTTTATTGGCCCTCCTGGATCAAAATGAACTTTCAGGGATCATCGGACATGAATTATTTCATCTTCAACAAAAGGATATTTTTATATCAACAACAGCCGCCCTGATCGCGGGAGGCCTTACTTTTTTTGCAGGTATAGCACAAACCCTGGTGAATATGGGCCATGGAGGTCCAAGACGGGAAAACAAACCTTTCGGTGCTTTCGGAGCCTTTTTTTTGGTCATATTGGCACCACTGGCCGCTTTTTTCGTTCGGGTACCTCATTGCAGTTCCAGGGAATTTTTTGCTGATAAATGTGGAGCAAGATTATGTGGAAACCCCTTATTCCTTGCAAATGCTCTCCGAAAAATCCAAAATGGAATAGCACATTTTCCTATGTTGGGAGGCCCTGGAACCGCTCATATGTTTACCGTGAGCCCTCTTTCTGGAAAAGGGTTCACCCACCTATTTTCAACTCATCCACCCATTCATGCCCGGTTATTGGAACTGGAAAAAATGGCACAAAACCGGATCTATTTTTGGGCAATTAATAATGGGCTCTCCACCCAGGGGAAATGGAAGCCTCAGTGGAACTCAAATCCTGCATTAAAGGTTGGATCCTATTCATAAAACAATGAAACAAGCATTACCCCCCACCCCGCCGACAAAGGGAAAAAAAAGGGGAAACCGTCAAAAGAAAGGCGGGACTTTACCGAAAACCACGACGGCCCATTCCGTACCCGGTCTCTCGCCACTCACTCCACGGCAGGTGGCCTTAAATTTTCTTATTCAATGGGAGTCTGCACGCGGAGAAGTGTCTTTTGAAAGATCCTTTTTGAAAGACATCCGGGATCGCGCTTTTGCCAATGAGTTAATTCAGGGGGTGATCCGTCACCGTTCTTTTCTGGATTGGATCATCCAACATGCCACAAAGCAAAAAAACCCTCCCACTCCTCTATCCCTTCGATGTGCCCTGCGGTTAGGATGCTACCAACTTTATTTTTTAGATCGAACCCCTTCTTATGCAGCAATCTATGAAACAGTCGATCTTGTAAAAAAAACAGCGGGGATTAAACCCTCAAACTTCGCCAATGCTGTTTTAAGAACAGTGCAAAGGAAACAAAAAACTCAGGAACCGGTGATTCCAGCGGGTTCATCCCTTAAACACATCAGTATTTCCACCTCCCATCCCGAATGGCTGGTTAACCGGTGGCTTGAACGATGGGGAGAAAAGAAAACACGGAAATTGTGCCAATATAACAATCAAAAACCTCCCCTAACCTTGCGGGTGAATACCCTACGGCAAGACAGGGAGACATTACAGGAGATTTTACAAAAGGAGGGAATTGTTTCAACTCCTTCTCCCCTTTCAAAGGACACCCTTTTCCTATCAAAGGGTGAAAATTTTTTGTACTCAAAAGCCTTTCAGGAAGGCCTCTTTTATATTCAGGACGAAGGGGCTCAATTTATTTCACCCCTTCTCGACCCCACACCAGGGGAAAGAATTTTAGATGTCTGCTCCACCCCAGGGGGAAAAACCACTCATTTGGCACAACTCATGGAAAATAAAGGGGTGATTGTGGCTTTAGATCTCTTTGAAAAACGACTATCCCTTTTAAAGGAAAACCTTAAACGATTAGGAATTGGGATTGTAAAAACCCACCGGATGGATGCGACCAAAGATTTATCCTCTTTGGGGTTAGAACGTTTTCAGAAAGTTTTGGTTGATGCACCCTGCTCGGGATTGGGGGTTTTAAGAAGGCATCCGGAAGGAAAATGGAAAAAAGAGGAACGAATTATTCAAGAATATTCAAAGCGCCAGGATCGCATACTGAAACAAGTGGCTCCGTTGGTAAATCCGGGAGGATTTTTGGTATATTCCACCTGTTCAACAGAACCGGAGGAAAACGAAGAGCGCATTCACCACTTTTTAAAGGACCACCCTCATTTTTTCAAAAATGATATAATCTTTTCAAAGATCCCCCATATTGAGGTATTCAGAACAGAGGAGGGTTTTTTTTCAACGCTATGGAACTCACACAATATGGATTTCTTCTTTGCAGCAGTCCTTCAAAAATACCCGGGAGAAGCCCAATGACCAAAAAACCTTATAGAAAAATTGCTCCTTCCATCCTTTCGGCTAACTTTGCAAGGTTGGAAGAAGAGGTGCAACAGGTGGTACAAGCGGGTGCTGACCTGATTCACGTCGATGTTATGGATGGCCATTTTGTTCCAAACCTCACCATTGGTCCCGTGGTGATAGAAGCCATTCGAAAAATATGCTCCCTTCCGTTGGATGTTCATCTCATGATCGAAAAACCGGAACGCTATATAAAAGACTTTGCCCAAGCTGGAAGCAACTATCTCACAGTTCATGTGGAAACCTGTCCCCATCTTCATAGAACCCTCCAGTCCATCAAAGACCTGGGGGTGAAAGCTGGGGTAACCCTTAATCCTGCCACACCTTTGACGACCTTAGAAAACATAATTGAAGATGTGGATTTAATTTTGGTCATGTCCGTAAACCCAGGATTCGGCGGCCAGAGTTTCATTCAAAACTCCTTAAAAAAGTTAGCAAAAGCTCGAAAACTAATTGATGAAGGAAACCCAAAGGTTGAACTAGAGGTAGATGGGGGAATTAAGATAGAAAACATTCAACAAATTGCCGCAACGGGAGTTGATATTTTTGTAGCTGGGTCTGCTATTTTTGGGAGCCAAAACTACAAGGACACCATTGAACAAATGCGAAAAGCGGCACAAAATGGTTAATGCGGATTCATCAAAATCAGTGTTTGTGCCGCTCCTCTTCCATTCGAAGGTCCTGCATTCCTTTTTCAGCATTTTTCCGAATTTCCGTTGAGTCTACTTTTTCTTGTGGACCGCTGCACCCCAAAACTCCCAGAAATAAAAAAAGACGGATGAGATAAAAAATCAGGTTTTTCTTCTTTTTCATTTTAATTTTCCTCTTGTTTTTAAGGGTCTTCGTGTAATCGAGTGGGTAAAAATTGTTAAAAAGTGTTTAAGGTCCATACAGGGCAAGGGTCAAGTCAAAGTCATTCTGTGGTTGAAGCCTTTGAAGTATTAGAGGTTCCTGCAAAATCCAGTTCGTCAT
>DASWJH010000089.1 GCA_036397255.1 Nitrospiria bacterium | reverse complement strand
GCTACACGCCTTAAGTTGAAATCGATAAGAAAGAACAGATCACCGCTATTTTGATCGATAAGGACCGATCAAAACGCGACGACCACAAAAATTTATACAAACGGTCGTCGGATCAGATTGTTAAGTCCGACAGACTCCTAGGAAAAAGGAAGCCAACCCTTCATGTTTTGAGAATGATTAATCATGATGGATCAATTTTTAAAATTCTGCTAAAATCACTCCGCTCCATAACCTTTTAAAAAAAAGGAACACTCTTGAATAAAAAAGAAATCTGTTTCTTCTCTCACAGGAAAACATTCTATTTCTGTTTATTTACCTTTTTTTTGTTCCCGTTTTCAGGGAGTCCTCTGGTTAACGCACAACAAAGTGAAGTGATTCAATGGGGTTTGGGTCTGCGGGGGGGAATGGGGGTTTTCACTCAGGATATTTTACAAGGATCATCCCAGGGAGCGCTTGGACCCACTCTAAGCGGGGAGGCCATGGTCATTATCAATAACTTTTTAACCGCGGGATTTAATGTCGAATGGGAAATCCACCAGGTGGATCGCGGAGGGATGGATCGGGGAGAAGCCACCACCATATCCCTGATGCCTTTTTACGAGATACGTGTTCCCAATTTGGGAGATTTCTCACCCTACCAAGTCCTAGGAGCAGGAATCAATTTAAACTCCTTCGATGAGGACCAAGCCTTCTGCGTTGCTAATTATGGGAGCACTTGCAAATTTGGTCCGGTCAACACCGTAGCGTTGAAAGTGGGAGGGGGGTTTGATTATTTTATTACCCCTTTCCTGGCATTTAATACGGAGATCGGATGGAAATTTAATTCCGGTCAGGCTTCCGTCCAGGCCGGGGGAATGACGGTGGCAATCGAAGATTATGATGCCAATGTCTTCACCGTTCTGTTCGGATTCCGCCAATACTTTTGAATGTTTTCACTGTCTTTTCGAAGCGAGTGAAGGAATCTCCTTTTCGGATTAGCACCAAAATTCAAGCACTGTCTCTATTTCTTAGACCGGTTCCGTTTTACTTATCTTTTCTATTTTAGATTTTTTTTCAAGGGAAAGAAATTTGGTGGACAGTTCAAATGAAGATGGGAACCATTATGGTGACAGGACTCAGCAGTTGGCTGATGAGCTCATTTCTCAAACAATCACGATCAATGGAAAAAAGAGAAAAAATTTTTCTAAAACCTTGAGGCTTTAAGAGAAACATCGGCCCGTTTCCAGGCTTTCTGAAACCGTTGTTTAACCTTTCTCGCCTCTTCTGTTTTATTCTGAGACTCAAGGCTTTTGGCCAAGCCAAAAAGGGACCACCCGTTCTCCGGGTTGCGTTTTAAATCTTCCCGGTAGACGTTTTCCGCCTCAGCAAATCGGCCTTCTGAGAACAACACCGCCCCCAAAAACTGGCGAACGGGTTGATACCAAGGGGGAGGCTCATCATAAGTTAGCCCTTCTTCAATTTGAATCCCTTCCTCAAAATGGAAAACGGCTTGATTGATATCACCTCGGTTTGCAACCATCTCCCCTTCCAATATATGTTCGGAAATCTGAAGCAACGCTTTTGCGGAATTCAGGCCGACTACATGTTCCTCGGGGGTCGCGTGGACGATTTCCATGAGGTTGGAAAACTCGGTCTCCGCTTCCCGGGTCCGTTCAATCCGGATTAATGCCAGGCCCCGGGCAAAATGCCATATTCCCTGGGTATAGGTGAAATCCACCGGAGGTTTCGGTTCTTCTAGAATCTCATCCCATTTTCCAAAACGGGCCATTGAAAAAAGAAGTGTGGGAGAAAAAAATTCCAACGGGGGGATCTCCCGAACCAGATGGTGGGGAACTTTTTCCACCAGTGTTCGGGCGGCCTTCATGGATTCCTCGCTTCTCCCTTCCATGCTGGCGGCGGCCCACAGAAAATGAATATTATGGGGGTAATACAGCATGGGATAAAAACCCCCGGAATGATGGCCTTCCATATAATGCTCATCCACCGAAACCGCTTGGGCATTGGTAGAAACCGCTTCCTGATACCGGCCTACCCGCATAAAGATATGAGCGGGCATATGAACCAGATGTCCTGCACCGGGCATCAGGTTTCCTAAACGAAGTGCGCAGGGAAGCCCCCGCTCCGGTTGAAGTGAAGCTTCAACGGTATGAATATAATAATGACAGGCACCGGGATGATTTGGATTTTTCTCCAAAACGCTTTCAAGTGTGGCCACGATTTCCGTCGTTCGCTCCCGGGGTTCTCCACCTTGGGTCCAGTAATTCCATGGACTCAGATTCATTAAGGCCTCTGCGTAAAATGTGGCGACATCCGGGTCTTCGGGAAATTGCTCCACTACTTTTTTCATTTTTTCCGCATATTCCCAATCTCTCACGGCCCGTTCTTCCCCAAAGGGTTCCCCATACCGCTTTGATAACGCTCCAATGAGGGCCTGCTCCTTTGGGGTTACCGTTTCCGCTAATTGAACGGCTTTTTGGAGCGCGTCAAAGGCTTCTTTTTCCTGAGAGGGTTCCATGGGGAGGTTGATGTTGGGCCCGAAGGCCAGGGCAATTCCCCAATAGCACATGCCGCATTGGGAATCTAAACGGGCAGCCTCTGTAAAGGCGGCGATGGCCTCTGCGTGGTTAAATGCAAAGGTCAGCCGGAGGCCTTGGTCAAAATATTTCTGGGCCAGACCTGAAGAAGTGGTTACGGGGTAATGAAGTTTTCCAAGATTTTTAAAAAGAGGGACATGTCCCCCTTCCCGAACCGAAGGAGACCCGCTACATCCCATTATAAAAAACAAAAAAAGAAAGCCCGAAAATAGCCTTCTAGAGAAAATGCCAGACATTTCCCCCTCCTTTTCCTATTTTCATAAATACCGGGTTACATTCAAAAACAATAAACTTATTTTTATCTTTTAAATTAATAGGTTAAACTATTTTATTCATGTTTTAGTTTAATTATTAAATTGTTCAGTTAAACAACCAAGATTGCCTCATATCGATCCAAAATAACCTTTTAAAAAAAATCCCTATCTTTTTGATTATTCTTTCTGCTGAATTTTTTCAACATCCTCTTGTAAGGTAGAGATAAGGGTGTCCATTTCTTTCTTCAAAGCGGTTTCGGTAATGGGTTTTTTGGTGACCCCTTGGACTCCTTTGCGGATTCGGTCAAAGAATTTTTCATGGGTAATTACCCGTTCACGACCGTAGGTTTGTTGAATGGTGTTTTTAAGGCCTGAGCTTTCATAAAGCCTGGATTGAATGGTCATGACTTTGGTGGTAGCCCCTCTCCTGCTTCCTTTTTTCCAACCGGCCATTACTGCCTCCAGCTCTTTTTGAATATCCTGTATCACCAGATCCCAATCCTGGCTGAAAACCTCCGTTAGATCGGTCCCATCATCGGATTCTGGTGAAAATTTTAAATTGATCTGTTCGGGTTTTCCCGGCAGTTTAATCTCAACAGCCCCTTTTTCTGCTTCTTGGGGGGTTAAACGGGGATGCCATGTTTCAACTTTATAATCACCCGGGGGGACATTCAAGATTTTAAATTTCCCCATCATATCGGTAATGGCAAAATAAGGAGAAGGGGCCACATAAATCATCCCCCTCATATTGAAATGGGTATTGCATCGAATGGGAACCGCTTCCGGAAGGGCAAAGGTAACCACAGCAACGGTCCCAGGCATGTGGGCACCGGTGTCAAACCGGTTTCTTTTGGCCCTGGAGAAAATATTATGAATCTCATTATCCTTGTTCTCGAAACTCACGTCAGACCCCATGGGAACAACAACCAGTTTAGGTTCAAAGGTCAAATTTTTCTGAACGACCGTGTATTCCGAAACCCCCGTAGAGAATTTTTCGGCATCCTCACCCGACAGGTAAACCACCACATTAAGGACAGGGTCTGAATTAAAAGTCACGGTTCCGTGGATTTCTCCCGGTTTTCCTTCCATTCCATGAGATACATTGGGGGTAAAATTTATCAAAAACAGTAGGGTTAAAGTTGAAAACGGTTTTATATATTTCATTTTTGTGTTTTTTTTCCTTTCGATTCAGATTTTTATAATTGACCACTATTTCATTTTATCCACAAAATATTGCTTGAGCGCAACCATGGCGCGGCAGTCATCCTCGTTATATTGAAGGATGCGATCACGAATATCTCCGCGAAAAGGCATTGAAAGGAAGTCATTATACCACACAATGGAGTTGGCTCCTGAGGGATCCTTATCCCGCCAGGTAAACCCGATCTGTTTTGCGATAAATTTAATTCCGTAAGAAAAAGTGGGCCAATCGGAATATTCAACCACCAGGTTTTGGTACAGGTCAAACTCCGACCGGACATATTTTTCAAAAACCTCCGGATCTAACTGATACCGATCCATTAAATGCTTCAGTGAGGAGCGCTCCTTATGGGAGTACACATAATAAACCGCATCATCGTTGGTTCGAAGGTAATCCCAAAAAGCCCGAATGGTTTCTTCTTCTTCCTCGGGGTGATCCGCCATAAAATATCGAAAATGGGGACCTTTATTGGGCTTCAGTGTGAGGAGCCCAAATAAATAGGTCAGACCACGTGTGGGATCATCTTCAATGTCGAAATAAACTTCATTTCCCACACTTGGAAACGAATACCCAGAACGTATTCGGGGTTCCCCATCTAAAACCACCTGGGCCCTTTCCTTCGCTCGTTTTAACGCCCGCTCTCCCATGCGGGGAATTTTTAAGGGCGGCTTGAGGTATTTTTTCACGTCCATTTGGGCCAGGTCTTGAACCCTATTTAAACCCACCTGCTTTAAAGCAAATTTCACAGAACCGATAAAAAATACCCCCGTGGGATCGGAAGTTTTCTGAACCCATTTTTCACAACGCTTAAACCATTCACATTGCAGGCAATGGCTTCCCAGAACCGGCTCCGATGTTTCCTGCCCCGAAACCAAACGTTCCACTTCAGCCCGGGCCTTACGGTAATCCCTTTCAAAGGGTTCCGGATCAAACTCTTCAAATTCTCCATCCACATTGATAATACGGGCCATGGGAGGGGCATATCCCTGAATGACCTTTAACAGCTCACGGTAAAACAGCATCTGGTAAGCATAATGTTTTTTAAAACGAACCCGTTTTCCGTCTATCCCTTCCCAACCACGGCCGGCTTTAATATCAATAGCTTCATAATAATAATCTCCCCAAGAAGAGGCCCCATCCTCTCGCTTGACCAAAAGATCGGGTCTCCCCCGGTAATGCTCATAAGCCAGCATCCCTTGATAGATGATGTTCTTTCCTAATTTCATAGCCGAAAGGGTCTCCTTGAAAGCAGCCTCGGGGTCAAGGGGGCTTAAATCCGTTACGGGCATTTCTCCCAATTGGTCGAGATACTCCCGCTCCGTTTGAAGGCCCAATTCCCAAAGGAGTTTTGCAAAGGAGCTGACCTCTCCCTTCTCCCCCGGATCTCCATTGGCATCCAGATAAACTCGGTGAAGACACTTCGTGTAGTTGTAAAGGTCTATTGCCGTAATCCAGCGGGAAGGTTTCATAGAAAAACTCCGCAGGGAGGTCATTGAAAAACAGAAAATATCATATGCGGTTTTAATTCATGAGTCAATTTGGTTTAATCTAATCCAGGGGCCAACCATTGACCCTGGTATTGAAAGAAGGTTATGTTAAATAAATATCCACGGGCAGGCCCTGTGGCACTTTTGAAAAAAAAACTTGCTTGACTCATCTTCAGCAAGAAAATTTATTCACTCATCCCTTAAAGCAAGTATCGGGCTTAGCCTGGGTGAGCGCGGGGTGTGGGAGGATGGAAGCGTCTTAGTTCATGTGTAGGCGCAAGGACCACCACAGATAAAAGGACCCTCGGGCAGGTATCGCCTGCCCAGACCCAAACCGCAAGGGGGAGCGAGAGGGGGACCCTCCATCCGTGTCTGCGGTTGGAGGGGGCACGCGCTTTTCGGTTTCAATTCCTTTTGGAATTCCAATTTTTTAAAAAAGGGTGCATGTGACCTCACCTACAGGAAAAAAAACCCGATGGATTATCATTGTTCTGGCGGTTATAGGTATCACCACCGGTTTTTTCTTTTTCTCTTTACCGGTCACTGTCCAAACCGCAAAGCCCATCCAGGGCCAGGCCGTTGAAGCGGTCTATGCCACGGGGGTAGTGGAACCCATCCATTGGTCAAAGGTTATGCCTTTTTCTCCCGGCCGGATCCTATCCATCACTGCCAAAGAAGGGAACCAGGTAAAAAAAGGAGATCTCCTAGCACGCTTGGATGATCGGGATGTGCAGGCCAAAATAGAAGGACTACAGGCAAGGGTAGATTTTCTCCGAAAAGATGTGTCCCGACAAGCCAAATTGCTTGATCAGAATTTCATCAGTCCCCAAACCTATGACAGGACACGGTCTGATCTCCAACAGGCTGAAGCAGACCTTTTGGGGGAGAAAAAATCCCTATCCGATACAGTAATTATTTCCCCTATGAATGGAGTGGTCCTGCGGCAGGATGGAGAAATTGGCGAAATGGTAGACCGCACGTTCGTTCTTTTTTGGGTGGGTCAACCCCACCCACTTCGAATAACCGCGGATGTAGATGAAGAGGATATCCCAAAAGTATCGGAACAACAAAAGGTCTTAATTAAAGCCGATGCCTTTCCGGAACAGGTCATTGAAGGTGAAGTTCAACAAATCACACCAAAGGGGGACCCCATTAACAAAAATTACCGGGTACGGATCAGCCTCCCCCCTGATACCATATTACGGATCGGGATGACCACGGAGGTGAATATTATCGTCCGGGAAAAATTAAACGCCCTTTTGATTCCTGCAACAGCCCTGGTGGATGGTTTAGTCTGGGTGGCCCAGGATGAAGAAGCCAAACGCCGAAAAGTTCAGACCGGAATCATAGGGGAGGACCAGGTTGAAATCCTATCGGGTGTAAATGAAAGGGATCTGATTATTCTCAATCCTCCTGAAAAACTGAAAGAAGGGAACCCCGTCCGGGTGAAAAAATAAATCAAACACCTCTTTTTATCCCTCAGGGTTTATGGAGAGATTGAGCTCCAACAATGAAACTCATCTTTGAAATAGCCTTTACTCACCTGCTTCACCGGAAACGGCAAACCGTTATTTCGATCCTGGGTGTTTCCCTAGGTGTTGGGTTTTTTATTGGAATGGCTGCCATGATGCAGGGTTTCCAGCATTACTTCGTGGCCAAGATCATCGATGTCTGGCCTCATATCACCATAAAAGACGAGTTCCGAACCGCTCCTATTCAGCCCGTCCAACGCCTTTATCAAAATGGGGTCGTCGCCCTTCACGGGCTGAAACCCAGGGAGGAATTAAGGGGAATCCGTGATGGGGAAGCGATGGTGGAGTTTTTAAATAAAAAAGATGGCCTATATGCCGCTCCCACTCTTCGCGCCCAAGCCTTTCTTCGCTATGGGGTGAAAGATGTGTCCACCACAGTGGTGGGAATTGATCCAGAGAAAGAACGCCTGGTCGGTCAATTGGAGAAAGACTTAATCCGGGGAAAATTAAACGCACTTCATTCGGTTTCGAATGGAATCATATTGGGAGAGGGGGTGGCCGACAAACTGGGGGCCAAAATGGGTAACATTATCTCTGTCATCTCACCGGCAGGAATAATACTGAGAATGAAAGTGGTCGGTATTTTTCAAACCGGGATCACCGCGATTGATAATTTTGACTCCTATGCCCTTTTGAAAAAGGCCCAAATCCTCCAAAACCGTCCCAATGTGATTAACCAGATCCGAATTCGCCTGGAAGATGTGGATACCGCGGGAAAGATTGCGAGACAGATTGAAGCCCAGTACCGATACCGGACGGAGTCTTGGAAGGAGACCTATCAAAATGTTTTAGGCATTTTTGTAATTCAAAACAGTATTATGTATTCCACCGTAGGGGCCATTTTAATTGTCGCGGGTTTCGGAATTTTTAATATCATCTCCACCATCATTCATGAAAAAGCACGGGATATTGCCATTCTGAAATCCATTGGCCTTACAGAAGGAGATATCCGCCTTACCTTTCTTTTGGAGGGTGTGATTGTGGGATTGGTCGGAACCCTTTCGGGTTGGGTTCTGGGCCGTCTCATTGTCATTGGTTTGGGAAGCATTCAGTTTGAAATAGAGGGATTTGTTAAAACGGAAGGGTTTATCCTTTATGAGACCTATTTACAATACATGATAGCAGGAGGGTTCGCACTGCTGGCCTCTTCCCTCGCAGCATTTCTTCCTGCCCGAAAAGCGGCACAACTCAACCCGGTCGATATTATCCGAGGCGGAGTATGATTGGACCTCTCATGGAAATCCGGAATGTGACCCGCGTCTTACCGGGGGCATTTCCGGTAACATTGGTTCGAAACATTCAGATCAACATTCAAAAAGCGGAATTTGTCGCCATCACAGGTCCTTCCGGATCAGGCAAATCCTCCCTGCTCTATTTAATGGGGCTTTTGGACCAACCTACTCACGGAGAAATTTTTCTTGAAGGAACGAATACCTCTCACCTTTCCTCATCACAATTGGCTTCCCTGCGGTTAAAAAAACTAGGGTTTGTTTTTCAGTTCCATTTTCTCCTTCCCGAGTTCACCGTATTTGAAAATGTGATGATTCCGATGAAAAAACTCCAAGCCTTTTCCCCAAGGGAAATGAAAGAAAGAGCGAGGGAAATTCTGGAAGAATTGGGAATGGGACCGATGATTAAAAAAAAACCGGACCAGCTCTCCGGGGGGGAACGCCAGAGAGTTGCCATTGCCAGGGCTTTAGCCAACAATCCCCTTCTGATTTTAGCAGATGAACCCACGGGAAATCTGGATAGTAAAAACGCACAAATTGTTTTTAACATCTTTAAAAAATTGGTAGAAGAGAAAAAACAAAATGTGATCACTGTGACCCATGACCCCCATTTCTCACGGCAAACTCAAAGACAAATCCATATTGTGGATGGAATGATCACCCCGGAACATGCCACCCATTCAACGAAACCTTAGATCCTTCCGTTTGGCGGCCATGACACAAATTCTTGGCAGTGGGTTTCACCCTAAAACCTATGGTTTAGACCCTTTAAATAATGATTAAAAACCCAAAATCAGGTATTGACAAAAACCAGAGATTATGATATTGATAATGATTATCAATATCTGACAAAGGGTTATGTTTAAGGAAGCCACTCTCTTAAAAAGCCATTTAGCTAAAAAAAACCTGAAGCTAACCAAACAGCGGGAAATTATATTAAAGGCTTTCCTGAAAACGGATCATGTTACCGCAGAGGAACTACATCGGCGGATATCCCGAAGAAATGTTCATCTGGGTTTGGCCACCATCTACCGGACACTCAATCTTCTGTGCGAGATCGGCATCGGCCAACAGCGCTACTTCGGTGACAATAAAACCATCTATGATAATGTTCTCAACAAAAAACACCATGATCATTTAATTTGTGAGAAATGCGGAAAAATTATAGAGTTTGAGTGTCCCCCCATCGAACGGCTTCAGGAAAAAATAGCGGACCAGTATGGATTTGTTTTAAATAAACACCGACTTGAATTATATGGACAATGTAAAGATTGGGAGAACTGTTCTGAAATGCAAAAATCGGTAGGGCATTAATTTTTTTTAGACTTTCAATTGAAAATGAGAATTTTTCTCATTCGCAAATAAGGAGCCCATTTCCACATGAAACCCATCATTAAAAATACTGTCTGGACCCTTTTAGCCCTTTGGGTTTGCCTGCTCACCCTCCTGACGTTTCTGGGGGTTTCCCCCGCCGGAAAAGGTATAGGAAAGAAAGAGATTGTGGTTTACTCAGCCCGGAACGAACAGTTGATCAAACCGGTTTTTAATGCCTTTACCCAAGAAACTGGCATATCCATTCAATTTATAACAGACAAAGAGGGCCCCCTCCTCCAACGGCTCCGTGCGGAGGGTTCCAAAACCCCAGCAGATCTTTTCATTACCGTAGATGCGGGAAACCTTTGGCAAGCAGGGAAAATGGACCTTCTTCAACCGGTCCATTCGAAAATACTTTTATCCAACATCCCTTCCCATCTTCGGGACCCTCAGAACCTCTGGTTTGGACTCTCCGTAAGGGCTCGCACCCTGGTCTACAACACGCAAAAGGTAAAGCCCTCTGAACTATCCACCTATGAAGATTTAGCGAAAGAAAAATGGAAAGGCAGACTTTGTTTGCGAACCTCCAAAAAAGTCTATAACCAATCCCTGGTTGCCATGTTGATTGCAGAGCTGGGAATGAACCCCACGGAACAAATTGTAAAGGGATGGGTGAGGAATCTGGCCACGGACGTCTTCTCCAATGACAATCAGGTGATGGAAGCGATTGCAGCCAGGCAATGTGATGTAGGAATTATCAATACCTATTATTACGGGCGTTTGATGAAGGAGAACCCCTCCCTTCCCCTTGCCCTCTTTTGGCCCAACCAAAAAGACCGGGGGGTTCATGTTAATGTCTCGGGAGCGGGAGTGGTCAAACACGCAAAACATGTCATGGAAGCCACCCGGCTTTTGGAATGGCTCTCAACCGAAAATGCTCAAAATTTGTTTGCGGATGGAAATTTGGAATATCCAGCCAATCCACGGATAAAACCCCACCCCACCGTAGCGGCCTGGGGAGACTTCAAGCAGGATTTTATCAATGTCTCCAAAGCTGGGGAGCTTCAAAGTGAGGCGGTCAAATTGATGGACCGGGCGGGCTATAAATAATCAATGAAAATGCCACTTTTATCCCTAAACTCCCTTCAAAGAACCTTTCAGAGAGGGGGTTTTATTTTCCTGAGATGGAAACTGGCGACGGCCTTTATAGCTATTTTAGTTATGGCTCCCTTGGTGGTGGTGTTGTTTACCATTTTTTCACCTGCCGATGAGGTGTGGGACCATTTGGTTGAAACGGTTTTGGCGGACCTCGTTTTCAACACCTTCTGGCTTGTCCTGGGAGTAGGAATAGGCACTTTTCTACTAGGTGTCAGCCTAGCGTGGTTAACCGTCACTTGCGATTTTCCGGGAAGAAAATTTTTCGACTGGGCACTCGTATTACCTCTGGCCCTGCCCGCCTATGTGACCGCATTTGTCCTTATCGGGCTTTTTGACTTTTCAGGCCCGATTCAAACCGCTCTTCGAGATTGGTTTCAAACGGAACGGTTATGGTTTCCTAATATCCGGTCAACAGGGGGAGTGATTTTAACCATGACCTTTGCTTTTTACCCGTATGTATACCTCCTGGCCCGGAATGCATTTCTCACACAGGGAAGAAGGGGCATTGAAGCCGCTCAATCTTTGGGTCACAGCAAACGGAGCGGTTTCTATCGGGTCGCCCTTCCCATGGCAAGACCTTGGATTGTGGCCGGGTTGATGCTCGCCCTGATGGAAACGCTTGCCGATTTTGGAGCCGTCTCCACTTTTAATTATGACACCTTCACCACCGCCATATATAAAGCCTGGTTCGGCATGTTTTCCCTAACGGCCGCGGGACAGCTCTCCTCCATTTTGGTTTTAATTGTATTCGTCTTTCTTTTATTGGAACAACGGCTTCGTTTTGGAGCCCGTTACGGCCAGGTGGAGAAACAAGGGTTCTCTGAAAATCGAATTATATTAAATACAACCCGGCGATGGGCGGCCTTTTCCTATTCCGCTTTGATTTTGGGAACCGCTTTTATGATTCCCGTTTTTCAATTGTTCATCTGGTCGTTTGAAGTCTTTGCAAGGGATTTCGAGGCGCGGTATATCGGATATTTTTCGCATTCCATTCTACTGGGGGGAGTGGCTGCCTTTTTAACCACCTTGTGCGCCCTTATATTGGTCTATACCAACAGGATATCCAAAAGTGTTTGGACCCAGGTCTTGACCCGCCTGGCAACTTTGGGTTATGCCCTCCCCGGTGCTGTATTGGCCATCGGGGGAATTATTTTGGTGACCTGGGTTGACCACCAACTCATTATTTGGGTGGATACCCTCTTCAATATTGAAACCGGATTTTTTATTACCGGAACGCTTTTCGCGATGCTTCTGGCTTACCTGGCCCGGTTTCTCGTGGTGGCCCACAGTCCGATCGAAAGCGCCATGCAAAGGGTCACCCCCAGCATTGATGAAGCTTCAAGAGGGCTGGGTTTCAGCGGGTTCGCCATGCTGAAAAAGGTTCACCTCCCCATTCTTCGCAGCGGCATTTTTACAGCAGCGGTTTTGGTTTTTGTGGATGTGATGAAAGAAATGCCGATTACCCTCATGACACGGCCTTTTGGCTGGGATACTCTATCCGTGAGAATCTTTGAAATGACTTCGGAAGGTGAATGGGAACGGGCAGCTTTGCCCGCGATGGCCCTTGTATTAACCGGTTTGGTCCCGGTTATTTTACTGACCAAGCAAACCAGCAAGGCTTTTTAAGGAGGATCGGGTGTCCATTATTGAATTTCAAGAGGTCACCAAATTTTATTCAAAATCGGAAGGTCCTGCCGTAGAAAATATTTCTCTCGATATAGAGAAAGGGGAAGTCCTTGCCTTATTAGGCCCTAGCGGTTCCGGAAAAACGACCATTCTTCGTTTAATTGCCGGGTTTGAAATTCCCGAACAGGGAAAGGTTTTCCTGCGTGGAAAAGAGGTCAGCGCCCCCAACCATTGTCTGCCGCCAGAAAAACGGGGAGTAGGAATGGTATTTCAGGATTACGGGTTGTTCCCCCACCTAACGGTTGAAAAAAATATCGCCTTTGGTCTAATCCGTGACAGTCTTTCGGAGCGGAGCCGGAAGGTTAAAAATATTTTAAGTCTTGTAGGCCTCACCAGCCTAGAACATCGGTATCCCCATGAACTCTCAGGAGGGCAACAGCAACGGGTGGCATTGGCAAGGGCTCTGGCCCCGAACCCCATACTGGTATTGTTGGATGAACCTTTCAGTAACCTTGATCCAGACATGCGGTCACGAATGAGAGAGGAGGTTGATCAAATTTTGACCCGGATGGGAATGACAGCAGTATTGGTCACCCACGATCATGAAGAGGCCTTTGCCATGGCGGACAAAGTAGCTGTTTTAAACCAGGGAAGATTGGAACAATTGGGTTCCCCGGAAGAGATTTACCATACCCCTTACACTCCCTTTGTGGCGGACTTTGTAGGCCATGCCGATTTCCTTAACGGGGAGGTGGGGGCGGATGGAATGATCCACACGGAAATCGGAACCTTCCCCAATGAAAAAGGGTTCCCCATAGGAACCGGGTTGGCGGTGATGATTCGGCCGGACGATATTCAACTGGTCCCCGATCGAGAGGGGATTGCAAAGGTGAAATCCCGCCAATTTCATGGCTCCGAAAACCTGTATACATTGTCACTTCTTTCCGGTCAAACGCTTCATAGCAGTGAACACTCCATTACGGTGTACCCTAGTGGAACCCGGGTAAATCTGAAGTTAACCGCAACCCATACGGTTCTGTTTGACCGGACCAGTATAAGCAAGCTTCAAAACCTGATTGAGAAAAAATAAAGGCGAAATTAAAAACATTACCAACACATGAAGCAACAAAAAGACACAAGAGAAACCGGAAATAAAAAAAGATCCCAACGGGAGATCCGCTGCCATTGCGGGTCCCTGGTTGCAAAACTGCTGGAAATAGGAGTGGAATTAAAATGCCGCCGCTGCAAGCGGTTGGCGGTCATTCCGTTGGAAGCGTTTGAGGAAGGAACGAAAAGCATTACAGTAAATATCTAGCTTAGAAAGCGGCCAGAGGTATAAACCCAGAGCCCAAGCCCGAAAAGGATTGGTTTGAATGTCAACCAAACCGGGCTTGGGCTTTTTTTTTTGAAAAGGAGGAAAAAGATGGACATTTCTTAAACATCCCTGAAAGCAATCTTTAAAAACAAAAAAAAACGGCCCGCGATCAAAAGAATCCAGAGCCCAAAACAATAACAATTGAAAAAAATTTTCCGTAGGAGGGTTTTGAGATGAAAAAAAACATGATCATTTTGGCCGTCACCATCGGAATGGTTTTAGGTCAAACGATTTCAAGTTCAGTAAAAACAGCACAGGCATTTGAAGAAATGGAGGGAGAAGGAGCTGAAAAAAAATTGTCCTTCCATGGTTATGGGGAGCTTCATTATAACAACCCCAAAACAGGATCGAAAGTTCCGCAGGGGTCACAGCCAGCGCAAATGGACCTTCACCGAATGGTTTGGGGATTAAGTTATAGCTTTAATGACCAAATCAGCGTCCACACCGAGGTAGATTTCGAACATTCCGCAAAAGAGATGGAACTGGAATTTGCCTACTTGGACTTTCTCATTCACCCTGCCTTTAATATCCGGGCGGGAAGTATGCTGATGCCCGTTGGGCCGCTGAATGAATTCCATGAACCGACCCTATTTTACAGTGTGGAACGCCCCTACATCCAGGCATACATCATTCCCACATCGTGGAGTGAAGGGGGCTTCGGGGCTTTCGGAAATTTACCCAACGGTTTCAGGTACCGTCTGTACGGGGTTTCCGGGCTGAATGCCGAGGGATTTTCGGCATCCAGCGGCCTTCGGGGCGGCCGGGGAAAAGTGGGCGAGGCGCCATCGGAAGACCTGGCTGTCGTCGGACGTTTGGAATACCTGGGAATTCCGGGGGTAGAAATAGGGACATCTTTCTACTGGGCCGGCGCGAACACCACCAAAAATACGGCGCTTGGAGACGCCAGCGTTGAACTGTTCGAAGGAGACGCCCGGTTTAAAAGAGCGGGCTTCGATCTCCGCGGCGTCGTTGTCTTTATTTCGCTTGAAGATGCCGACAAAATCAGCGCGGTGACAGGGCAGACCATCGGGGAAGAAATGCTCGGGTGGTATCTGGAGGGTGCCTACGACCTTTTGGAAATTCTGGCCCCGCAATCCGATCAATCCGTCGTCGCATTTGTAAGGTATGAAGATTTCGACACCCAACATCAATTGTCTTCCGGATTCACGAAAGACCCCACCAATGATCGTCAGGTCATTACGGGAGGTCTGGCCTATTACCCCATTCCGGATGTCGCGATCAAGGCAGACCTGGAAAACTGGGAGGACGGAACAAACGACGACGGAACGCGATTCAACCTGGGCGTGGCCTATCAGTTTTAGTATCGTGCCTCCGAAGTTCTTTACATTACTCCCTCTCCCCTTGCGGAAGAGGGCTGGGGGTGAGGGGCAACAAAAACCTTTATGATTCCCCTCATCCTTACCTTCTCCCACAAGGGGAGAAGGAAATATGTTTAAGTAATTTAAGAGACACGACGCTAGGGGAGAAATCGTCAGAATGATCAGGTCAAATCAAATCCGGGCGAGCCGGCCGTGCATGGGAAGTCTTCTTGAAATAACACTGTACGGACCCTCACCGGATCGTTGCCGCAAAGCCCTTGAGGCCGCCTTCGCGGAAGCCCACCGGCTGGAAGGCATTTTAAGCCCGTTTAGGCCCGAAAGTGACCTTAGCCGCATGAACCAGAATGCAGCCCAGGCGCCGGTGCAGATTGATACGGATCTGTTTGAAGCGGTCCAAAAAGGCATCGACCTTGCCCGGCGAACCCAAGGGGTCTTGGATATGACCGCCGCTCCCCTGCTGAAACTGTGGGGATTTCGTCAATCCAATCCCCCCCCCTCCGTCCCGACCGGGGAACAGAT
>DASWJH010000088.1 GCA_036397255.1 Nitrospiria bacterium | reverse complement strand
GAGGACAGGTTTCGCGGGAATGACGGCTAATGCATAGAATATAGATTGTTCTTGAAAATCTGTAGTGCTTGCAGCTCAGAGGGAAGCTCCGCGCTATACTTTTCGGAGGATAATGTCATCGTAATTATGAAAAGGAGGACTAAGGCGTAAACCGTGAAGGGGTAAAGCCAGAGGATGGAACATTTGGGGGCAGGGGTTAGAGGCGTCCCTTTAAATAATTTAAGGAGGGAAGTAGGCACGGGGTCGGACCAAGTCAAGAAATTGTGGTTAGAAAGGGGTTTTCAAGGAAGGGCGCCAATGAAGACCCTTTCGGACAGTCTTAATTTGGAAATGGAGAAAAAAATCGCTTAACCAAACCCAGGGGTACTGGTCCACTCAAGATTCATTCAGAACACCTCTTTCCAGTCGGTTTTCCTTAGATCGAAAATTTGATGTGTTTACACCTGTGTAACCGTGTGGGCAGGCTGCTTGTAGGATCTCACCATTACTCCCAGTCTAAAAAATTCATGACCCTACCTCATCCTGCCCTTAATTTAATTTATTAAAGGTATATCTACCAAGTAAATTCACGTATAATACTTTTAATCAAACATATCTTTTTAGGAGCATACCCATGAGAGTTTATTTACACAAGGATTGCGGGGATCCCGCTGTTGAGACCCCCGATACCATCTTGGCACAAACCCCGGACGACTTTCCCTTTACCTGCCTGAGTTGCCTTGGAGAAATCGAGGACGAGTCGGACATTAAGACCATAGAGGTGATGAGCCAATAGTCTTTTGATGAAGGGTCCAGGGAATTTTCTAAATGGGTTTTGTGGTCTACCAAGAAAACCTGGACCGATTTTTTAGGGGAGGGTTATTTCCTAAAAATGAGGGATCAAGGATACCACTCACCAGTGGCGGGGACATCCCTTGGTAAATAAATATGCGGGCGAGTGGATTTGCATGGCTCGGCGACTAGGTTTCTAGGTATTTTTTCAATGGCTCCCAATATCTTTCATTCCAACCTTGCTCTAGATGACCTTTATGTTCTTCGGGAAATCCAGTATGATCAAAGACCAATTTGGTTTCCCTATCATTTATTTTTTCAAATTCAAATTTGACGATTGAATATACCCCGGGCTCCCAGTTACCCACCCGCCACGCCTGTACAAGCCTTTTATTTGGCACGTTTTCAATTGTTATACCTGATATTATTCCACCAAAGCACGAAAACTTCCCTCCGGACTCTGGATTAATTTCTGCGGGGGAACCCGAAAATTCACCAAACTGTTCTGCCTTTGTAAGAGCCTCAAAAATCTGTTGAGACTTGCATTTGAAATTTATTTCCTGATGTATTGACATGGTAAATTTTCTCGCCCTTCCATCCCTGCTTGCAACCTGAAAACTGGGGGTCCGATTAGAATACTGCTTATCTTACTCTTTTCTGGTGATTAATAGGGAGAAGAGTTTTACAGTAAATAGGCCATAAAAATGAATTTGTTCCCATTTTGCACAATATTCTGGAACAATAATTTTAATTTTTCTCCCTAAAACCTTAAATGAGAATCCAAAAACCATATCTTTGCCCGAAATCTTACACAGGAAAGAGGTTTATCTTTTTTGGAACCCAAATTGGAAAACCGGTTCAAATTTAGGAAACTGTTTCTAAGAATGTTATTGACTTAATCGGTTTTTTTCAGTTACTATCCGGTCAATTGGTGCTCTTCCGGACTGAGTCTAACCCATTGAAAACACAATCCCTTTCACCTCAACAAAGGATTATTTTTGCTCTCGATTTCCCTTCATTTGATGAAGCACGTCCCTATATAGAAGAATTGAAGGATCATGTTGGTATATTTAAGATTGGCTGGACTCTTTTTATGGGGGATGGACTCAATGTCATCAATAAAATACAAAAAATAACAGGCGCAAATAAATTCTTTTTAGATTTTAAATTTTCCAGTCACACCATCAACGATATTCCGAAACAAAGAGGAGGGGTGAAGGCCGTTTTTTTGTCACGATCTCAGGACATTGAATTTATCACCGTCCACACACACGAGGAGGAAAAAGCGGTTTCCGAAGTGGTGAAGCAATTTAAAACAGGGGAGGTCAAAGTGCTTGGGGTGACGGTGTTAACCAGTTCAGGCAGAGAAGATATAGAAGGAATTGGCCAGCGAAAAACCGTTGAAGAAAGGGTTTTAGATCTGGCTCGAAAGGCCAAAAATGCGGGCTGTCATGGTGTGGTCTGTTCAGGACAGGAGGCCAGATCGGTTCGAGCGGAATTTGGAAAGGATTTCATCATTATCACCCCGGGGATTCGACCCCAAGGGTCCCACATTCACCAGGATGACCAACGGAGAACAGTTACCCCCGGGGACGCGGTTAGAAATGGCGCGGATTATATTGTAGTGGGTAGGCCGATTTCCGAGGCAAAGGATCCAATAGAAGCCGCTCAAAAAATTGCAAAAGAAATTCAGGAAGCCTTAAAACAATAAAAACCCTTCCAACCCTTTTTCCCAAAAACAAAAACTTATTTTTATTTTTTCCACACCGGGGGTGCCCACTTAAAGTCGTTCCGTTCAACAATCCCATTTAATCGCTGGGAGGGTCAAAATTTCCAGGCTGTCGGTTTTCCCACGGAATGAGAGAACGCCGGGTCTGCTTAATTAGGCTCCGAAGGTTGATTTCCGCTGCGCGAAGGTGTTTTTCCTCCCCATTTTGGATTAGAACAGACAACAGATGAAATAGGTTCCGTTCTGCGGGACGGGCTCGAAGAATCTGCTCCATCACGGGATCCACCGATCCATTCAAAGGGCTATCCGGACCTGGACTCTCTTCGGGGTCATCCAGAGTTAATGCATCGAGTTGGTCGGGGTCACCATATAGCCACGATACCGGTATCCCGAAAACATCGGCGATGGATGCCATCATCGATATCGGTGTATCCCGTTGCCCAGTTTCCAGCCAATGGATAGATGTGGGGGATAAGCCCGCCCTTTGTTCAACTTCCGAGGTTGAAAGCCCGCGCTTCAAACGCCAGCGTTTTATACAAAGCCCGATTGACACCCTTTCATGATACCAAAATACAGGTAATTGTTTCAACATCTTGTGGGAAACCCATGGTGGGGCCAAGCGATAGGGTGGAGGAGTGAGGGAACCCGTGAAAAGTCTGAAAGGGTGGCCTCATTCCTCTTTGGTTTATCATTTTAATTTACTTAAAGGAAAGATAGAAAATGAAGGCCAAAAACCATTAGGATAAAAGGTTATGGCTATTTTTATAAGAGTTTTTCTTATTCTCATTTTTCAAGTTTTGGTTTGCCTTCAGGTCTCTCTTGCGGGGGAGTCACCTATGCAAATAAAGGTGCAGGTGGAGGGGATCCAAGGGCAGCATCTTGCGAATGTTTTGGCGTATCTAAGTCTTGAGCAAGAAAAGGACTTTCCGAGCTTGACGGAAGGGATTATTAAACGGATGTATCGAAATTCCGACCAGGAAATTCGATCTGCATTACAGCCTTTTGGTTTCTATAATCCATCCAATGAATCGGATCTCACTTTTAAGGATGGCCAATGGCATGCCTTTTTTAAAATTCAACTGGGACCACCGGTGATTCTTTCTAAATTGGATTTAAACATACAAGGAGAAGGAAAAGAAGATGAAGCGTTTCAAAATTGGTTAAAACAACCTCTGTTTCAGGAAGGGCAGATTTTGGAGCATGTGGGCTATGAAAAAGCCAAAAAGGAATTACAGGAAATGGCTTCTAACCGAGGGTATTTGGATTCAAAATGGGTGGCCCACAGCATTTATGTCGATCCGGTTCAAAACAGCGCAGAGGTGATTTTGCATTTTGATACGGGACCCCGGTACCTTTTTGGGGATGTTATCTTTATTCAGGAAAAGTTTGACCGGACCTTTCTTCAACGGTTTGTCCATTTCCAAAAAGGCGATGCCTATTCGGTTTCCAAACTGTTTCAACTTCAAAATGACCTCAGCAACAGCGATTATTTCAGCCGTGTGGAGGTCAACCCCCGCCGTGATCTTGCTGAGAAAATGAATGTTCCCATTGAAATTAATTTGGAACCCGGGCCGAGAAATAAATATTCTTTGGGCATTGGTTACGGGACCGATACCGGTATTCGCGGAAGTGCAGGTTGGGAAAACCGCCGTATCAATCGGAAAGGGCATCGCATGAAGGCGCAGGTGAGGGGATCCCTCATTAAAAAAAGTTTCCAGACGCAATATATTATTCCTTTAAAAGATCCTCGATCGGAACATTTGGATTATTCGGCGGGGTGGGTTAGGGAAAATACGGATACCAGTAACAGCGAAACCTTTTTGTTGGGGATCAGTCATGCCCACCTTCGGGGAAGATGGCAGGAAACGGTGAATGCCAACTTTGAGCATGAAGTGTTTGAGGTTGCGGATGAAAAGGGGGTTTCCAATCTTTTGATCCCAGGGATTACCTGGTCCCGTACCCAAGCCGATGATCGAATCTTCACCCACCAGGGGGGCCGGTTGGTTCTGGATATCAAAGGTGCCCATCGGACCCTCATTTCGGATGCCACTTTTCTTCAGCTCCGTTTGAACAGCAAATACATTTACACTGTGGGCAGTTTTGGAAGATTCATTTTTCGTGGAGATGGGGGAGCCAGCCTGGTGGATGAGTTCCCAGAGGTTCCTGTGTCCCTTCGGTTTTTTACGGGAGGGGATCAAACCGTTCGAGGCTACCCCTATAATTCTTTAGGCCCGAAAAACAACGCGGGACAGGTGACTGGGGGACGGCATCTGTTGGTGGGAAGTGTGGAATATGAGCAAATGGTTTTCAAAAAATGGAGTCTGGCCGTTTTTTTTGATGCCGGCAATGCCATTCAAGAAATTTCCGATCCTTATTACAAAGGTGCTGGGATCGGGATTCGATGGAAGTCCCCTATCGGATCTGTTCGTGTAGACGTGGCCAAGGCCCTGGACCAGGAAGGCAATGTGTGGCGCTTCCATTTGAATATTGGGCCCGATTTATGAAACAACCTATTAAACGACTGTTGTTTTGGGTCCCCTTTTCTTTTCTGATTCTGGTGATGGGTTTCATAGGTTATATTTTATTCACGGAACCCGGGTTAAAGTGGATTTTTGATCGCGCCGTTCAAATGGTTCCGGGTAAACTGTCTGCAGGGAAAATCCAGGGACGCCTGATGGGACCGTTTGAAATCCAAGCCCTAAAATTTTCCGATATTGCCACGTCTGTTTCCATCGAAACTTTAAAAATAGAATGGGTTCCCTTGGATTTGTTTTTATTGAAGAACCTGAGGGTCTCACGGATGGGGATGGAGGGTGTCCGGGTTGAAACTTTTCAAACGGAAAAACAGGAAAGGGTTTCCCTCCCCCCGGCGGCTGAATTTAAAGTTCCCCTTGGATTGGTATTGGATCATGGCCTGATCAGGGAGGTTTCTTTGGTGCAGTTCGAGAATCCTTCTCCTATTCTTGTGAACGAAATATTCTTAAAGGCTGAGTGGGATCGGAAAAAATTGAAAATAAAAAATGTCCGGGTAAAAGCCCCAAAGGTTGATTTGGACATTAAAGGAACAGTAAATACCCATGATGATTTTCCAATGAGTTTAAAAGTAATTTGGAGCGTTCGTTTGGAAAAGGATCTTTCTTTAGAAGGAGGCGGGGTTTTAGAGGGATCCCTTAAAAAACTTGAAATTACCCAGGAGGCCCTATCTCCCTTTAAGGCCTCTCTTTCCATCAATGTCTCTGACCTGATGGAGGAAGTCAGATGGAAAGGGTTTTTAGTCGTTGAGAAGTTCCCTCTTCAAAAGGTCAATGTGCAGTGGCCTGGGGTTTTTTTAGGCGGAGAATTTCACACCGAGGGGAATCTTTCCCATTTTGACCTGAGCGGTGCCATTCAAGGGCATGATCCCATGTTTGTGGGAGATTTTGAGGTGAATCTTTTGGGAAATCAGCAACAGGGGCATTGGGAATTGGAGCAACTCTTATTAACCCTTCCTAAAAGTGAAACCATGATTAATATGAAGGGGGTATGGTCTCCCCAAAATCCTCAGGAGGTTTTTATGTTGGAGGGAACCTGGGAGTCATTGGTTTGGCCTATCCTTGGAGATCAGGTGGAATTTCAAAGCCCACAAGGAAATTTCAAGATCCAGGGAGCTTTTGAGGATTACCGGCTTCAGATCGGAACCTCCGTACGGTATGGAAAAATTCCGGGTTCCAGTTGGAATGTGGGTGGAAACGGAAATCTTAAAGGCCTGAGTTTTATGATCGAATCGGGAAAGTTGCTCCAGGCAGAGATCCGGGGGAAGGGGAAATTAAAATGGGATCCGCGGGTGGAATGGGAAATCACCCTGAACGGGCAGGGGTTTAACCCGGAGGAAATCTATCCCGAGTGGCCAGGGAAATTTGAACTGGCTGGCTCAGCCTCTGGTTTCCAGGACAAGGATCAAAGGCAATTTAAAATCGATCTCCATTCCATTAAAGGGGATCTTCGAGGTCGGCCCATCGGGGGAAAAGCCCATCTAGAAATAAATGGGGAGCAGTATTCTTTATCGGAAATGAGCCTGCAATCGGGGACCGTAACTCTTTCTGGCTCCGGAACTTTGACGGAAAGGTGGGATGTCTTCTGGAAGGTTGATGCAGAAACCCTTGAAGACCTTCTTCCCGAAGCAGAAGGGTCTTTAAAAGGAAAAGGGAAAATCACCGGTTTTCGAAAAACCCCTAAAATCACCACTCAAATGAAAGGAGAGCATTTGAGGTTAGGGGCCTATGGGGTACAAGATGTTACCTGGGATGTAGCCATTGATTTAGCGGACATTGAAGGTTCACGTATTGATCTAATTGGAAAGGGGTTTGCCATCTCTTCTGATGAGATTAAGGTTTTTTCATTGAAAGGCCGGGGGAAAATGGAATCTCATGATTTATCCCTTGAAATTGCAACACCCAAGGACTCTATACTGCTATTTTCCAAGGGAGGATATCATGATCACCGATGGTCGGGGTATATTTCGAAGGCCGAGGTTGAAACCATGAATTATGGGAAGTGGTTTCTTCAGCAACCCGGGGAAACTCAAGTTTCTTTAAAAAAAGCCACTACATCAGACCTTTGCTGGGCGAAGGAGGCTTCACGAATTTGCTTTAACCTCAATTGGGAAGACACCTTGGGATTTCAAGGCACGGTTCAAATTTTCAAATTGCCACTGAATCTTTTCAAGTCTCTCCTCCCCCCCCCGTTGGGATTTGGAAGGAACATTAAATGGCCGAACAGAGGCCCTTTATCGAGATGGAATTCTTCAAAACGGAGAAGCAAAATGGAGTGTTTCAAGAGGGGTTCTTTCCTTTGAGGCTGACCAGGAGGAGAATTTAGAAGTGGTTTTTAACGAGGTTTTAATCAACGCAATGATTAAAGAAAACGCTTTTTTGTTGAACACAGAAATGCTGTTGAACGAGGGCGGATCTTTCAAGGGTCATTTTATGATTCCTTCATTTTTTCCCATTAGAGACCCTCTTACGAAACCCATGCAAGGAAACCTGAACCTGGTTTTAAAAAAACTTGATTTTATCCCGGTTTTCTTTCCAGAGATCCGAGATTCCAGGGGGTTTTTAAACGCCCAAATCTTTTTTGCCGGAGACCTTTCCGCCCCTGTTATTGAGGGGAAACTCTCCCTTGTGGATGGGGAGGTAACCCTTCCCAGGCTCGGAGTGACCTGGAAAGGGATTCGGGTTTTGGCAGAAAGTCAGGGTGTAAACCATTTTACATTGAGTGGGCAATTAAAATCGGGAGAAGGGCAAATCAGTTTAAAAGGGGAAGCGCATTATCCTGTTTTCGGCGAAAGGTTTTTCCGATTGAATCTCATGGGGGATCGATTTGAAGCCATTAAAATTCCTGAGGCTTGGATGGTTGTGTCACCCGATTTGAAAGTACAGTTTAAGGGGGAGGAGATAAGAATCGAAGGTGAGTTAGGAATTCCAGAAGCTAATATCGAACCCAAGGACCTTTCTGGATCAGTCCAGATTTCCCCAGATGTGGTCATTCTAGGAGAGGAAGAAAAAGACCAGACTCAAAGGAAGATTTACAGTAAGGTGCGGTTTAACCTTGGGGATCAGGTTCAATTCAACGGATTGGGCCTCAAAACCCGTTTAAAGGGAGGGCTCATGGTCCAGGAAGAACCGGAAAAACTTACATCGGGCTCAGGGGAAATTCAAATTTTGGAGGGAAAATATAAAGCCTATGGCCAGGAGCTTGAAATTGAAAGGGGACGGTTGATTTTTGCCGATAGTCCCCTGGATAACCCCGGTCTTGATATTCAAGCGGTGCGAAAAATCAGTGATGTTACTGCCGGGGTTAACATTGGAGGAAGACTTAAAGACCCCCAATTGACTCTTTTTTCAAACCCATCCATGGAACAGGCGGATATCTTTTCCTACCTATTGTTAGGCCGGCCCATCCGACAGGCTTCCGCCTCTGAGGGGAAAGAGCTTCAGAATGCTGCCACCTCGGCAGGGATTGCAGGGGGTGGTTTTTTAGCAAAAAAATTGGATCCTTATTCGGTTTGGAACAGGTCGAAATAGAAAAGGGAGACACTCAGGAAAGTACCACCTTATTTATCGGGAAGTATCTGTCCCCAAAGATTTTTTTGTCCTATGGCGTAGGCCTATTTGATCCGATTAATACTTTTCGTGTTCGGTATCAAATCAGCCGGCAAATAATATTCCAAACAGAATATGGGATGGAAAATAGCGCGGATCTTTTATTTCAAATGGAATCAAAGCCGAAAGAAAATTGAAGGGAATGATCTGCTTTTTTCCTATTGACTTCTGATGACCAAATGTAGCAAATGAGAAAAAGGGAAATATAGCTCCACCTTCTATCATGGCAAACTACTGGTAACGGTAGGGCGCAAAGCTTCGGATCTTTTAGGTTTCGCGCTGAGAGCGGTTAATCATTCGCTAAAGTGAATGGGTAAAAGATGGCCGGGCCACCGAGGTGACAGAAATGTCAAACTGGGGGTTCGGCTTTTTTTATTGTTTTATTAGGGACTTATGAAGATAAAGGGTTTAATCATTTTTACGGTGTTTGCGTTGGGGATTTTCTTAATCCGCCCTGGTGTGTATGGGGCCGAACCTTCACGCTTAATTTCACTACAAACGAAGGATTAATGGGAACCGAATTGGCCCCCCAGAATTTTTTTGGGGCAGGAAATCCCTGTGTGGGTTTGGGAAGGGTGTCGGCGGGGGATGATTTGAACGGGCTGGCTTGTGCGGAAATGGGACGGGAGTCCGTTGAGCAATGGTTGAGTGGGGGTTATTTCGATCCAAGGGCTGGAACAGACCTAATCCCTCCTAGTGGAGACCGTTCGGGATGGAGGCTGATGATGGTGGACCATTTCAGCCCGGGTGCTTTTTTAACCGGATTTGCTCCTTTCTTAAACCAATTCCCGAACTTCCCCCAAGTGGGAACTCCTGGGCCATCCAGGTATGATCCCGACCTTTTAATGCTTTTCCTAGATCATCATGGTGAGCCTCTGACACCGAGAAGGTTTCCTAAATACATCCCACATGAGAGACAGGCCTGGGCGGATACCTTATTGGTAAAATATGTATGGTCGGCCTCAGAAGAGTTTAGTCAGAGCCTTCGATCTCAAGTAGGTCAATTCCGGGGAAATGCCTCTCCTGGAACCACTGTTTCATGGAGATCCATGAGCAACGAAAGTGCTGAGCTCTGTTCCGGCGGTTGGTGTAATTGGACCTTCGATGTGGGCGGGGATGGGATTGCCGGGAGCACGGATGATATTCTCACCCGCACGGATGGGGTGGGAACCGTGACGGTGACTTCATCATTGAGGGTAAACAGTTTTTTTGCAGCGGGAGACGGAACGGTGGATCAATATCTACCTTTGGCCCCTATTGAATCCATCCCAACGGTGATTGATGATGGGTTGGATCAGGGAATGACCGATGGCGTATCGATACCCCTCCAGGTGTTTCGTACCGCGATCCAGGTGGTGAGCGGGCCAAACTTCCACGGGGAAGAAGGCAACGATCCTTACACCTGGGTCATCTGTGGATCCCGAACGGGTGGTGCAGGGGAGGCGGACTGTGATGCCCCGACTTCGGTGATTATTGATGAATCCACCCAATTTGCTTTTATTACTGGCGGAGCATTTGGGGCAGGCTCAGTCTATGATCAATCAGAGCGGTTTGGAGCGGATGGTCGGTTTTTCACCACAGACGATGGTGCAGGGACCGATGGTGTCAAAGGAACATCCGATGATACCATTGTGATGTGTGCCGGTGCGGCTGGAGCCACCGTTGATGGTCAGGGCAATGCTTTCTGGGGTGCTGACTGCGATAGTGATCCAGGTATCGATTTGGTTTATGGTACCTCTGATGACGGTGTGATCTACTATAGGGAGGCAATTGAAAACGGATTCCGGTCTGGTGCTCGAGAGAACCGAGCGTTTGCCTTCTCCTTCATTAACGCTTTAGATTCCCTGAGACAAATCATGGAACAGAATACGGAGGGAAATTTTATTATGTCCTGCCTCAATTGTGATCTTCCAGGGCTTCCTCCAATTGGCCCGTTGAACTACGAACAGATTTGGCATGATCCAAAAATTCCTCCCCTTGGGCCTTACCCCCCCAACTTTTCTCAAAGGTTTAATATCCTCCCAGCTCCCTAGTCGGGAGAGGCTTTAATTTATATTTTTTCCAATTAAATAAAATTGAAATTTGGAATGGGATAATGGGAAGAAAGTGGGTTGGGAAATAAATACCTTTTCCCAATTAGGGGGTTCTATATTTGTATTTTTTTACTTGGCCCCTGCCTTTGTTAGAAGCCGTACTATTTCAATGTTTTTTGCTACATCAAGTGGGGTTTTTCCATCAATTGTTTTGATATGGACATCCGCTCCATGTTGAAGCAACAGTTTGGCTACCTCCGTGTGCCCTTGTTGAGAAGCCACTAAAAGGGGAGTGGCCCCCTGGGTTGTGGGGATATTGACCTTAGCCCCATTTTCCAAAAGGAGCGTAACGGATTCTAAATGACCTCCCCCTGAGGCAAAAAACAAGGGGGTTGCACCGTTGAGGAGTTGGGTGTTGGGTTGGGCACCTTTTTCTAAAAGGATTTTGACCGCCTCACTTTTGGGTTGGTTGGATGCATAAAATAACGCCGTTCCGCCTCCGGGGGTTTTAAAATCGGCCTCAGCCCCAACCTCAAAGAGAACTTGTAAGATTTCACCTTTTCCAGCGACAGCAGCTTCCATTAGAGCGGTTTTGCCTTCCTTGGTTTGGATGTTCAAATCTGCTCCATATTGGGCTAAGGCTTTTACGATATCGGAATGACCGCCTTGCGTGGCATAAAACAAAGCGGTTTTGCCTTCCTGGTTTTGGGCGTTGATATCCGGGTTGTGCTTCAACAAAAGCCCTACAATTTCTGTTATGCCAATTCCCGAGGCTACCATTAAGGGTGTGGCCCCATATTCCATTTTGACATTTACATCTGCCTTTTTTTTCAGAAGGGCTTGAACCAGTCCAACATGCCGATGACGTGAGGCGAAATAAAGAAGCGGCTCACCTGTTTTATCCCTGATATTTGGATCTGCTCCTTTCTCCAGAAAGGTTGTGGCCAATGGGATTAACCCTTTTTGAAGGGCAACAAACAAAAGGGGTTGCCCCTCCTGATTTTTTCCATTGGGATCGGCTCCTTTTTCTAATAGTCCGTTTACCTGGTTTTGATTTCCTTCTAAAATGGCTTTTTCTAATTTCTGTTCGATGGTTTCGTTTGAGCAGGACCATAGCAACAATAAGAATATGAGCCGTGCGGTTGGGGATAAATATTTTAAGATGTTTTCCTTCTTTACCATTTCAACAAATTAAGAAAGGGTCATGTTCCTTTAAAATGAGAATGAAGAAATTTTACAAAAAAAGCATCTTTTTAGAAATGGGTAAAATCCATCTGGGAATTTGGGAACAAAGCCCATCGTTTCAATGAAAAGGTGTTTATGGATGGATCTAAAGGAATTTGGAGAATATAGAAGAAAAAGAACAATTTTATTTTTCCCGGGGTTTTGCGCTTTTTAAGGCCTCTAAATATCCCTCCAGTTTTTTTGCCTCATCCACCCGGCCAATATTTTTCATGATTTGAATGGCCTCTTGGGAAGCGCGAATTCCCTCCTTCATTTTTCCCTGAACCTCAAAGGCATTAATTAAGTTGAGGTGGGTGTTAAAATCCTTTGGATTTAATTTCACCGCTTGTTGAAAATGCTGTGTGGCATTTTCTAAATTCCCTAATTCGATCCAGGTGGTGCCTAATGCCAAATGGGTCCTGGCGGAATTGGGGTTTGATTTTAACTCTTTTTGATATTCTTCTACGGCTTTTTGGAGGGCTTGATGGGCTTGGGTGGTTTCCCCCAATTGTCTTAACGTTAGCCCAAGATTTGAATAAATTTCTGGAATGGGACTTTCATCGGGGGATTTGTGGACTAAAATTGCCTGCTGAAAGGATTTTGCCGCCTCCTTAAAGTTTCCTTGAAAGAGGTGAACCTGGCCCATTTGATTATAAATCCCCACCCCCATGGCCGGAGAAGTTTTCGATAAGCCTTCAAGGATTTTTAGACTTTCCTCATACGACCCAACTTTGCTCAAAGCAAAGGCTTTTGTAAAAGCCGATTGGTAAAAATTTGGCTTGATCTGAAGGGCTTGGTCGGCGTGGCGGATGGCTTCATCGAAATTTCCCGTCTGGATTAAGGCTGAAGCCAATTTTTCATGAGCCGGATAATAATGGGGCAAGAAAAATAAGAATTTCGTAAACGCTTCAGAGGCGCCTTTTGGGTTTTGGCTGTTTTCAAGGAAAAGGGCAAAATTATAATATAACCAAGGGTCAAAAAAAGATTTTATAAGGGCTTCTTTGTATTGAAGAGACGCACTCATCAAACCGTCCAAATGCGTAAACTGGCGAAGTTCATCGATTTCTTTTTGCCTCAAGGCATCCTGGCTCTGGTGGTCCAACTGGCTGGTAAAAGGGAGCCTCCGGGTTCTCATTAACATATCATACGCGATCCGGTAACGGTCATAGCCGGTATAGGCCAGAAGATGAGCGATTTGTCCTTCGGTTAAAAAGGGGCGATCCTTTTCTTTTCCACCAATCCAAGTTGGCAGACTCTTTTCAAATTCCCTAAAAAGGGCAGTTGCCAGGAGGTAGTTTCCGTGAAAATTCAGGTTGGCATGTTCATAGAACAGGTCGTTCCCAGGGATGCCTTCGGGGGAGGTTTTCTCTAGAACTTGGACGGAATCTAATAGGGTGACCCCTTGATCGGCGTGACGCGAGGCGGTGGTTCGAATGATTTCGTTTATTTTAGAATCCGCCCGGAAACGCAAGGTATCCAGATCCCGTGCCAGGATATACCTTTTTCGAGCTTCTTCAACGTTTTGCAGGGAAAAGAAGTTTCGGGCCAATCGGTATTGCAAATCTGCAAACTGGTCATCCATTTCAGCCGCTTTTAAAAATTGAGAATTGGCTTGTGATCCCAAACCCTCTGATTCGAATTGAACCCCCTTTTGGTAAAGGCTTTCCCATTGTTTTCTTTCATGATCCGGCAAATCCCTTCGGTGAAGGGAGGCAAAAGGGGCATTGTCTTTTAAATTGGTGGCCACTGTACTTAAAATAGTTTTTATTTGGTTTTTATTTGCAATTTTGAGAATGTCTTCTAAATTTTTTTGAAAATGCTGATAAACTTTTTCCATGCCGGGATCATCGGCACGAACCTGATTTTGGAGAAACATTTCCATTCCTCCCCTGGTGTCGGTTTCCATCCCTTTTTTCGAGGTGTGAAATACCTGACCCAAGGCCTGGCCTATGCGGGTGGTTTTTACAAAAATACTTCCACGAATCAGGGATAAATTAGGGGATAAGGGAGAGAAAACGGTTCCTGCTCCAAAGGGGCCAACCACCTCATTGTTTCCAAGATAAATAATGAACAGGTCTCCTTCTCTTACCCCAATGTCTTTTGCGATTTGATAAACCACATGGGAATTAATGGCCGTCATTCCCACGTTGATGACATCGAAATTAACTCTGGGGAATTGGTCTCTCAGCATGACTTGAAGCATGCGGCTGAACCCATAAGACGGGTCCGGATCACCCTCGGCAGCAGAACCTCCAAATACAAAGATACGGTAAGTATTGGGGGGTTTTGGGTTGATAATGGCAAACGATCGAGGTTCACGGGCAATGTTCTGGGGAAAAAAAAGCTGCCCAAATTGGTTATTTTCACAATAACCTTTTAAGGCCTCCGAAGGACATTTGATTGTAAACGTGGTTGGATAACCAAAGCCTGCTAATCTCAGCCCCCCTTCCAGAAACACTAAGAGAATAACCGGAACAACGAGGATTGCAAAAAGTCTAAATAACCATAACCGTGGATTTGCCATTTTAACCTCAACGGACCTTTTTTAATTTAGAGTTTTCCTGCCGGGTTGTCCAAAGTGCCTCAGAATGAAAAACAATTGGAGGGGGCAATTTTATTCTTTTTTTCCGTTAAAATAAAGTGTAAATAAATGGGGCGATGGCCGGATTCTGTGCCAAGGAAATGAGAATTCCAAATAAAAATAGAACGACAACCAACGGAATGAGCCACCATAACTTTCTCTCCCATAAAAAGGTCAATAACTCTCCCATAATTCCTAACCTGGATTTCATTTTATCAACAATTTCCATGAATGGCTCCTTTTTTCTTTCCGATGGTAATGAAAAAAACCCCTTCTCGGCTTTGGGTGAAGATAAAACTCAAATGAAACAGGTCCATTTGAATAAAGTTCACATTTAAAACATTAAAATTTTTCTTGAAGGCCATTCCCTTGGATATGGAATTGAAAGAGAATTCAATTCCAAGCACGTCTCGATTTAGTAAGGATAGAAAAATCGCTAATTGTCCTGTCCCACACCCCGCATCTAAGATTCTCGCTCCGTACCGGATCTGTTCATCCAGTAGCCGGGCGTATAGGCTTCGATTAGATTTTTGCCCCAGGTCTTGAATATCCTCACAATCTTCATTTCCGGGAAAAGACCATGTTTCATAAAACATCCGGACGAGATGGCCTACTTCTTTAAAAGGTTTGTCCATACTGAATTTCCATTATTTTTTTTCAATAATGAATGGACCCAGAACCAAGGCATCCATTCCACTTTTGCTGAAGGTATTAAAAGCATCTTCTGGAGAATTGACAATCGGTTCCCCTCTCAGATTGAAAGAGGTATTCAGGATCATGGGGATTCCTGTGGCTTTCTCAAACCGTTGAATCAGGTTGTAGTAGAAGGGGTTGGTTTCCATGCTAACGGTTTGTGGTCTGGCCGTTCCATCCACATGGGTGATTGCGGGAACCAGCTTTCGTTTTTCCTCTTTTACATTGGCCACATAAAGCATGAAACGGGCCGGGTATTGTTTCTGAATGTTTGAGATTTCAAAAAATTTTTCCGCTTGATCCACTAATACAGAAGGGGCAAATGGCCGGTAAGGTTCCCGAAATTTTATTTTGGTGTTGATAATATCCTTCATATCTGCCCGTCTGGGATCTGCGATGATGGACCGATTCCCAAGGGCTCTGGGGCCCCATTCAAATTTTCCTTGAAACCAACCGATGACTTCCCCCTGGGTTAACCGATCCACGACTTGGTCGTAGAGGCCCTCTGGGTGGCTGGCCTTTTGATATGAAATATTGGCGTCTGTTAAAAATCGATGGATGAGTCCTTCATCAAATTGGTCCCCCCAATAGGCATGAGTCATCTCAAACTGTCTTGGATTTCCTAAGACCGAGTGGTAACCCCAAAGAGCTGCCCCCACGGCTCCTCCTCCATCCCCTGCGGAGGGCTGGATATAGATCTCCTCAAACGGAGTTTCATTTAAAATCCGTCCATTAGCGACGCTGTTTAAGGCCACCCCCCCCGCCATGCAAAGTTTCCGAAGCCCGGTGGTTTGGTAAAGATGATGGGCCATTTTTAATAAAATTTCCTCTGTCACTTTTTGGATACTCGCGGCGATGTCCGCATAGTATTGGTTTTCCTTGGCGCGTGTTTCAAAGTCATTGGGTTTTGCTCCAAAGTATTTTGGATAATTGGATTTTAAAGTGAAAAAGTTAGATTTTGGATCCCTTGGTTTTCCAAATATTTTTTCAAACCGTTCACCAAAAGCTTTTTCCGGAGACCGGATATAGTTAAAATAATCCAGGTCCAACCAAATGCTTCCGTCGTCTTTAACCTCCATCAGTTTGTAAACTTCATCCACATATTGGGGTGTTCCATAGGGTGCCATTCCCATGACCTTATATTCCCCCTCGTTTACTTCAAAACCCAGAAAAGCGGTGAAAGTGCTGTAGAGTAAACCCACGGAATGGGGAAAACGCAGTTCATTAAACAAGGTCAGATCGCAATCTTTGCCCTTCCCTAAGGTTGCCGTTGTCCATTCACCTACGGCATCAACGGTTAATATGGCGGCTTCCTCAAAGGGGGAGCAGAAAAATGCGCTGGCTGCATGTGAGATGTGATGCTCAGAAAATAAAATTCGCTTATCCTCTATTCCCAAATTGTTTTTGATTATATCCTTAACCCACAATTTTTCGGAGAGCCAACTGACCATGGCTTGCCGGAAAAATTTTCCAGAGTGAGGAGAAGCGGATAGAACGGTTTTGAGAATTCTTTCAAATTTGGTAAAGGGTTTTTCATAAAAGACCACATAATCCAAATTTTTTTTAGTAATATTAGCTGCCCTTAAACAAAATTCGATGGCGTTGTTGGGAAAACCGGAATCATGTTTTTTTCGGGAAAACCGCTCTTCCTCGGCGGCGGCAACCAGCATTCCATCTTTTAGCAATGCAACCGCAGCGTCATGGTAATAACAGGAGAGACCTAGGATATACATTAGTATTGTTTCCTTGAAGATTCCTGGATTTTAGAATCCGGGGTTTTGGTTATCCAAAAAGTTCCTTTACCTTTTTTTTTGATCCCCAGCAGGTCCGAAAAAAAGCGCGCTAGAATTCCCAAAGGGAGAACCAATAGAAAATAGATTATTGTAAGCAAAATCCTGGCTTGGATATGACCCAGGTGTAAAAGGATGACTTTTAGGAGAGCAACCAATGGAGAAAAAAACTTTTTCATTTTTTTAATGTAACCCTTCGAAAATGGAAGGTTTTTTTTTGGGAAATTGTTTTTAACCCCCCCCCCATCTCTACTAGGAGTCTGTCGGACTTAACAATCTGATCCGACGACCGTTTGTATAAATTTTTGTGGTCGTCGCGTTTTGATCGGTCCTTATCGATCAAAATAGCGGTGATCTGTTCTTTCTTATCGATTTCAACTTAAGGCGTGTAGC
>DASWJH010000087.1 GCA_036397255.1 Nitrospiria bacterium | reverse complement strand
CGATCACGCTTGAAGTGGCTGCTTGGCAGCAACGACGCAACACCGACCGTTGCGGCATCGCATGGAGCTTCACTCGCCAAGATGCGGATCTGAAACTGGGTCAGCATTATGTTTCTTAATTAACGTGTCATTATACTAGGTTTTTGTTGGAAGTGCCTCCCAAGTCCCTGTATCCCCCAAACAGGAAATTAAACCTGGAGCATTGTTGGGTCTAGACACTTTAAAAGACCCTCCGATTTTATTGGGTTCCAGGGTCCCCGTAAAATGAATATCTACCCCTGATAAAACTAAAATATTTAAATCATCCATTGCCTGGGCTTTTATCGAAATTTGATCATTGGAAATCGTTTCGGTGAATGGCTGAAGTTTTATTTTTGAGCAAGGGATAGGAGTAGGTGAAAGGGTTAAAAAACCATCCACTTCAACTTCGTTCAGGGGTGTTTGGGGTGTGACTGAAATAAATTTGAATGCCATGTTCAGGATGCTTAGACTATTTTGATTAGACCAGGTTCCCTCCCATTCCCCCAGGATATTCAGGGGAGGACCAAAAAGGTTGTTAAACGATTCTGCAGGTGGAATCGAATTCGTTACACTCCATGTTCCTTTATTTCCATCGCAAATTCCACCCCCTATAATCTCAAACGTTCCTGTGATCTGGTTCCCCCCCACAGTACCCACCAAATGGATATCTCCAATAGAATTTAGGTAAGGAAGGTTTATTTTAATTTCTTCGCCTGTTACCCTTTGGTCAGAAAAAGTGATTGGGGTATCCTTAAAACAATTATTGTTTTTGAGGGCAATATCCCCTGAAATTTCAACGGCACCATTAGGAGTTCTGCCATTTTGGGTTTTTGAAAAAATTACGGCCCGATTCACATTGATGTTTAGCGCTGTGGTAATGCCTGTTGCTTTATTAAATACCTGTCCATTCCAATCCCCGAATAGGTTAGCGGGTTTAGCCGCGGAACCTTCTCCTTGATTGACGTTGGGATCCCCTCCACCTTCACTCCCGCAACCTGTCAGAAATCCAAAAATTATAAACAAAATTAATAGTTTAGGCATTGGAAACCTTTTATCCCCCGGTAAAAACGATATTCCATTTTAACCTTTTCTTTATCACAATTGCATAATTATTTATTAAGTTATCTAGGGTCTCCTCGTATGGGTATACCTCTTATACTAACAAAAACATGGGTATGCCGCACAAAAAAATGGGGTGAAATTGTATGTTTTTTAAAAAGGAAAGATCTGGGATAAAAGGTGGGGTGTAGGTAAAAAAAATGAAATGAATGATTCCCTTAAATTAAAATCGGTTTAGAAAATTTTTTATGCTCTCTTTTTTCTAAATTTGTGCTTTCATTTTTCTGAGTCTTTCACGGTTTTCTTGAAGCTTGGGAAGATGATATTTTTCATCAATTCGGATCACTTCGGTGAGAACTTCAATCGCTTGGGTTTTATTTCCCAGATCTTCATAGGCTGATACCATATGATAGAGTGCCGAGGCTCGGCCCATTTCGTAGCCTATTTTTTTTGCAAGGTTCAGAGAGTCCTGGCACGCTCCTAATGAAAGGTCTGGTTTTTTCATGAGTAAATAGGTTTTTCCGATACTTGCCAGAATAGAGGACTCCCGGATAGCATCGGACGTTCTTCTGGAATGTTGTATTCCGGTTTTAAAGAAGGAGAGAGCTTCTTCAAATCTTTTTTGATCCCGTGTCAGAAGGCCCAAGTTTTGATACAGCGTGGAGAGACCCTGACTGTCTCCCAAACGCTCCAAAATGTCCTTTCCTTCTAAATAGTAAGCCTCTCCCCGTTCCCTATTTCCCGCATCCGCGTGGAGGTTTCCCATATTGACTAAGGTTCTACCAATTCCCCACTCATCCTCCAGATCCGAATAGATGCTGAGGATTTCTTTGTAGCATAGGGTCGCTTCCTCCAGTTTTCCCAATGAACCATAGACATTTCCCAAATTTCCCAATGTGGTGGCAATTTCTCGGGGACGGTTAGCGTCACGGTAGACCTTTAATGCCTTTTGATAATACGTAAGGGCCTCACTGAGATTCCCCTTTTGAAAAAATTCATTCCCTTTTTGATTCCATAGATCTTGCATAAAGGTTTCCCTTAATAAAAAACTTTTTAAAGTTAAATTGAAATAGGATTCAATGTCAATGTTCCCATGATTATTTGGCGTTGACGTTATGAGGGTCTTAAGCGTATGTTCAGCGATAGAAAGATTTATTTCAAAAATGATGAGATCCCTTAAAAAATTTCCATTGTTTCTTTTGGTCATTCTAACCCTTCCTTTAGGGGTGCCTCAAGGGTCTTTGTCAGATGAGCCGATTTCAAGAAGTTTTGGAAAGCTCTCTTTGGGAATGACCTTATCAGATTTGACCGCCAAGGTTAGAATTCAGATGATTGAGGATACGGTAGAACTTTTGGAGGAAGAGAAATTTTATTATGTTCCATCTGTTTCCGCAAGGCCGGGGATCGAGGGGGTTTACTGTCTTTTTTACCGTGACAGGCTTTATCAAATTGTGATTCAGTATAATGCCAGTTATACGGACAAGATCCGGTGGAAGGATTTTGTTTCCGATCACCTTCAACGATACGGGAAGGCGTCCAAAGAAAAAGAAGGGGAAATTCCTATTGGTTCCGTTTTGGAAAAAATGGCTCCCTTTGCAGTCAAAGCCATCAAATTGAATGGGTTTTTAAAATTGAATCGGGCAATGGTGTGGAACGATTCATCTACGTCTTTGGGCGCTTTTGAGGGAAAGGTTTCATTTGTGGGGAAAAAATTTTTTCATGGGCCACCCCCAGTTCATCCCAACAATGAACAGAAGGTGGAAACCCATTATAATGTGATTTTCAGTGACAACGCAGCATTTATGAAGGTTCCCAAGAAAAAGGTTTTACCTAAGGAGAAAGAAAGTGAAGAACATTCTCAGATTTAATAATGGAAAGGGGTGAGCTAAATTGAGGCGCGATGATTTATTAGGGCCGCGGTGGATGCGGGTTCTTTTTTTCGGAGGTACTGGTCAATTCCTTGTGCAGCGTCCCTTCCCTCACGAATCGCCCAAACGATAAGGGATGCCCCTCGTTTCATATCACCTGCCGCAAAAACGCCTTCCACACTGCTCATGTAATTATCATCCACGGAAACATTCCCTCGGGTATCCAATTGGACCTGAAGATCCGCCAAGAGTCCTTCTTTGAGCGGGCCAGTAAACCCCATGGCCAGCAGGACCAAATCCACATCCATATCCAGCTCAGTACCCGGTATTTCCTCAAAACCAAATCGGCCATTTGCACTTTGTTTCATCTCCACCTGGATGGCATGGAGCTTTTTCACCTGTCCGTTTTTCCCTGAAAAAGCTTTCGTGGAAATGCTCCATTGCCGATCGCAGCCTTCCTCATGGGCATGGGAGGAGCGAAGCTGCATGGGCCAAAGCGGCCAGGGTGTGGATTCCGCCCGGGTGGGCGGGGGCTCCGGTAAAAGTTCAAACTGATGAACTTCAATGGCTCCCTGGCGGTGGGCAGTTCCCAGGCAGTCTGATCCCGTATCTCCCCCACCAATGATCACTACACGTTTTCCTTTGGCTGAAATAATTGTCTCTGGCGGAATGGCGTCTCCCGCGTTTCTCTTATTCTGTTGTGTTAGAAACGCCATTGCCATATGAACCCCATTGAGGTCACGTCCGGGAATATCCAAATTTCTTCCTGCCATGGCTCCTCCGGCCAAACAGATTGCATCGAATTGATTGCGGAGGTCTTCTACGGATAGGTCTTTTCCCACCTCTATCTTGGTTTTAAATTCCACCCCTTCGGCTTCCATTTGTTCAAGGCGGCGGTCAATGACCCATTTTTCCATCTTAAAATCGGGGATGCCATAGCGCAGCAGTCCCCCAATTCGATCGTCTTTCTCAAAAACAGTGACGTTATGGCCCCATCGGGCCAATTGTTGTGCCGCCGCTAAACCTGCGGGTCCTGACCCAATAATGGCAACCTTCTTACCCGTGTTCTCCTCAGCTAACACAGGGGAAACCCATCCCTCATCAAAACCGCGATCGATAATGTTCCATTCCACCACGCGAATGGAAACCGGGTCATCAATGAGTCCAAGGACGCAGGCTGTTTCACAGGGGGCTGGACACAGTCTTCCCGTAAATTCTGGAAAATTATTGGTTAAATGAAGCCTCTTCAAGGCATCTTGCCACCGGCCTTGAAAGACCAGGTCATTCCAATCGGGAATCATATTTTGAACCGGGCAGCCGGTGTCTCCTTGGCAGAAGGGAATCCCACAGTCCATGCATCTGGCTCCCTGGGCTTTTAGGGCTTCTTCTGGAAAGGGCTGGTAGAATTCATTCCAGTCTTTAATGCGATTTTCGACTGGGCGTCTTTCTGGCCCCTCCCGCTTAAATTTTAAAAATCCTTTATTATCCCCCATGAAGCGCTGTTTCCTTTTTTGAAGTGGTTTTCTTTTGAAGTTTCCGTTGCTGAAGAACCCTTTTGTATTCCACAGGCATCACCCTCAAAAATTTAGGCAAGGTGGCACTCCATTCATCCAAAACTTTTTTTGCTTTTCGGCTTCCGGTGTATTGTTGGTGACGCTCAATCAGACTCCGTAAAAGGGTCTGGTCTGCCGGATCTTTAACCGGTTCTAATTCCACCATACTGAGATTGCACTGATGTTTAAAAATCCCATTTTCGTCAAGTACAAAAGCAACCCCACCGCTCATTCCTGCGGCAAAGTTCCGGCCGGTTTTTCCTAAAACCACCACCACACCCCCTGTCATATATTCACAACCGTGGTCTCCAACGCCTTCTACCACTGCCTGGACACCTGAATTTCGAACGGCAAACCGCTCCCCTGCCATCCCATAAAAATAGCCTTCACCGGCAATGGCCCCATACAGTGCAACGTTACCAATTATGATGGTTTCCTCGGGGGGGAAGTTGGAGCCTTTTTGGGGATAGACCACAATGCGGCCTCCCGACATCCCTTTTCCCAAATAATCATTACTTTCCCCTTCTAATGTAAAGGTGACACCATTTACCAACCATGCTCCAAAGCTCTGCCCGGCGGTTCCTTTAAATTTAAAATGGATGGTGTTGGGTGGAAGCCCTTCCATTCCATATTTTTTAGCAATTTTACCGGAGAGGAGTCCCCCAACGGTTCGGTAGATATTTCGGATGGGAAGGGAGATTTCCACCGGTTCCTTATATTCAATTGCGGGTTTTGCCAATTCAATTAGCTTGTGATCCAAAGCGGTTTTTAAACCATGGTCTTGTTTTTCGACACAGTGCCGTGGGTATTCAGGGGGTGCCGAGGGAAGAGCCAGGATTAGGCTTAAATCCAGACCCTTCCCTTTCCAGTGATCGATGGCTTTTTGGGGTTTAATCTTATCGACTCGCCCGATCATTTCGGCCATGGTTTTAAATCCTAAAAGGGCCATGAATTCCCGCACTTCCTCCGCCAAAAAGAAGAAATAGTTGACCACATGCTCAGGTTGTCCGGCGAATTTTTTCCGTAAAGCGGGATCTTGGGTGGCCACCCCAACAGGACAGGTGTTTAGATGGCATTTTCGCATCATGATGCACCCTTCCACAATCAATGGGGCGGTGGAAAAACCAAATTCTTCGGCCCCCAATAGTGCTGCGATGATAACATCCCGGCCTGTTTTCATTTGGCCGTCTGTTTCAATTTTTACACGGCCCCTCAGGTTATTGAGGACGAGGGTTTGCTGGGTTTCGGCCAAGCCCAGCTCCCAAGGGACCCCGGCATGCTTGATGGAGCTCAGGGGAGAAGCCCCTGTTCCCCCCGAATCTCCGGAAATTAAGATTTTATCCGCATGGGCCTTTGCCACTCCCGCCGCAACCGTTCCCACGCCAACCTCCGAAACCAACTTGACGGAAATATCCGCTTCAGGGTTTGCATTTTTGAGGTCGTAAATTAATTGGGCCAGGTCTTCGATGGAATAGATGTCGTGATGGGGAGGAGGGGAGATCAACTGAACCCCGGGGGTGGAATACCTCAATCGGGCAATACTTTCATCCACCTTGTGTCCAGGGAGCTGCCCACCTTCTCCCGGTTTGGCCCCTTGCGCCATTTTAATCTGCAGTTCTTTTGCATTCACCAGGTATTGGGTGGTGACACCGAACCGAGCAGAGGCCACCTGTTTGATAGCGCTGTTTTTGGAATCTCCGTTGGGCAAGGGAATATACCGCTCGGGATCTTCTCCCCCTTCACCGGTATTGCTCTTTCCCCCTATTCGGTTCATGGCCACGGCCAATGTTTCGTGGGCCTCTTTACTTAAAGCACCATAGGACATGGCACCGGTGGTGAACCGCTTCACAATTTCGGTTGCGGGTTCAACCTCTTCGATTGGAATCGGCGTCCCTGTTCTGAACTCGAAAAGACCACGAATGTTGGACCGAACCTGGCTTTCATCATTGACCAATTCGCTAAATTTTTTGTAGGTTTTATATTCATTGGTTTTGGTGGCGTGTTGGAGGTTCATAATGGTTTGAGGGTTCCAATTATGATGTTCTCCTTGAATTCGGTAGTGATATTCTCCGCCATATTCTAATTGATGCATGGGGCCGGTTTGATAGGCAATGGCGTGACGCCGGAGCGCTTCTTCGCCCAATGTTTCAATTCCAATCCCTCCGATGCGGGAGGGGGTGCCGGTAAAATATCGGGCAATCAAATCAGAGTTTAGTCCGATGGCTTCAAAGATTTGTGCTCCGCAATAACTTTGAACGGTTGAAATTCCCATTTTTGAAAAAATTTTAAGAAGCCCTTTATTGATGGCTTTAATATATTTGGTTTCTGCTGTGGTTTCATCAATGGCTTCCGGAAGGTAACCATCACGAACCATATCCGTTAAGGTTTCGAAGGCCAGGTAGGGGTTAACAGACCCGGCGCCATACCCGATCAAGCAGGCAAAATGATGGACCTCCCGTGGTTCTCCGCTTTCCATGATAAGTCCCACTTCGGTTCGGGTACATTCTCGGATGAGATGGTGGTGGACCGTGGAAATTCCAAGCAGGCTGGGAATCGGGGCCCATTCCGAATTGACCCCTCGGTCGCTGAGGATAACAAATTTGTAATCTTCTTCGATGGCTTCTGACACTTGAGTGCATAGATTTTCCAGGGCAGAGGCCAGTCCTCGGGGTCCCCTTGCTACTGGAAACAAAAGGGACAAGGTTTTTGTTTTAAAATGTCCATCGGCAATGGTCCGGATTTTTTCTAAATCCGCATTGGTGAGTATGGGTTGAGGAACCTTAATCCTCCGGCAGGACTCAGGTGTTTCGCTGAGAAGATTGGCTTTTGGCCCGATATTGGTAGCCAGGGACATGACCAATTGTTCCCGAATCGGGTCAATGGGGGGGTTCGTCACCTGGGCAAACAATTGTTTAAAATATTTAAACAGAGGTTGGGGATGAGCAGATAACACAGCCAATGGGGTATCGTTTCCCATGGACCCGGTGGCTTCCTCTCCGGTTACGGCCATAGGGGTCATTAACATTTTCAAATCTTCAATGGTGTAACCGAATGCCTGTTGGCGTTCACGAAGGGTGACGTGATCGGGTTGAAGAACATTAAAGGGTTCCGGGAGGTCTTCGATGTTGATCCGCTTGGAGGCCACCCAATCCCGGTAAGGTTTTCGGGAGGCCATCTTGTTTTTGATTTCTTCGTCGTAAATAATCCGTCCTTGGGAAGTGTCCACCAGGAACATCTTTCCGGGCTGAAGCCGTCCTTTGGTGAGAACCTCTTCGGGCCGAAAATTTAAAACCCCAGCCTCAGATGACATAACCACAAAATCGTCATGGGTGACCACATATCTTCCGGGGCGAAGCCCGTTTCGGTCCAAGGCAGCCCCGATAACCTTTCCGTCGGTAAACAAGACCGCTGCGGGACCATCCCAGGGCTCCATCATGGCGGCGTGGTATTCATAAAATCCCCGCAGGTCCAAATCCATATCGGCGTTTCCGGACCAGGCTTCGGGAATCAACATCATCATGGCGTGGGGAAGAGAGCGGCCTCCCATCACCAGAAATTCCAGGGCATTGTCAAAGCAGGCCGAATCACTTTCTCCCTCACCAATAATTGGAAATAATTTTTCAATATCTTCCCCAAAGAGATCTGAGGATAAACGTCCCTGGCGGGCCCGCATCCAATTGATATTTCCCTTTAGGGTGTTGATTTCCCCGTTATGGCAAATATACCGGTAGGGATGAGCCCTTGGCCAGGTGGGAAAGGTATTGGTGGAGAATCGGGAGTGAACCAATGCCAATGAACTGATTACGGTCTGATCAGCAAGGTCTGGATAAAAGAGGGGCATCTGTTCGGGAAGAAGGAGTCCCTTGTAAACCAGGGTATTGCAGGAGAGGCTAGGAATGTAAAAAGATTCACGATCCGAAATGGCGGATTCGTGAATGGCCTTTTCCACTCTCCTTCGAATAACATATAATTTCCTCTCAAATTGTGATTCGCTCAGGATATCCCGTTCAATGAAAATCTGCCGGATAGCAGGCATACATTTTTTGGCCACCGCTCCAATTTGATCTTCTTTAGCAGGAACATCTCTCCACCCCAATAGCCGTTGCCCCTCTTCCCGGATGACCCGTTCCATTAAGGCCTCACAGTGAAGACGTTGGCCAGGTTCCTGGGGTAAAAAGACCATTCCCACTCCATATTCCCCTGATTCAGGGAGACGAATCCCCAAATCACCGCAAGTCCGCTTCAGGAATTCGTGGGGAACCTGTATCTGGATTCCCGCACCATCGCCCGTACAGGGATCACACCCCACGGCGCCCCGGTGAGCTAGATTTCTAAGCACTTCAAGACCCTGCTCCACGATTTTGTGGGTTTTGTTGCCTTTTACATTTGCCACAAAACCGATTCCACATGCATCGTGCTCATTTTGGGGGTCATACAAACCTTGTTTTGGAGGTAAACCTTGGTAGTTAGGTGATGCCATCAGATCTTCTTGCTCCTGAGACAGGATATAGGGTTTCTGTTTTTTCTTCATCTTGGAATACATTCCGGAGCATTACATAATTTTCCCCGAATGTTTGGATCAGCTCTTTTTCAAAACGTCTTATGATTTTAGTAATATAGACATCGTGTTTGACATAGTCTTCGGCCAGGGCCACAAAACCTTTGTTTTGACTCCATGCCCCTTCCGTGGATCCATCTTGTCCGATGGTTCCCATGAGGACCTGAAAAGAGTCCACCACCAGAACAAATCCTCTTCCTCCCTGTTCGGTAAAAAGTCTATCCTCTATGGGGTGATGGTAAACTTGTCCCACCCTTTTTTTGGGAATGCCAAAATGGACTAACGCAATCTGAACCCCCCGTTCCTGGGCTTTTTGTAAGGGGTTTTCCAACACATCGAGTTCTTCCGCCCACAGGGAAGCCAGGATGACTTTTTTGGTAGATTCTATCATCCGGTGGGCCTTATTGACAAGATGGTCATAATCTGAAATGTTCCAAATGTGGCCGAATTCTTGGGCATTATTGAGCTTGTGAAAATCTTTTTTAAGCGAACCGACTAATCCTTTCATGTTGGTCAGGTAATGATTTAAAACTTCGTCCGGATTCATGGGAATATAATGTTTGGTTTTGGCCTGATCATCCTCCAAGGGAAAAATGAGTTGTTTTTCAAGGAGTTTGCCTAACACTTCGTAAATTTTTGAGGTGGGGATCCCGGACACCTTGGCAATCTCATAGGCAGTGGAAGGTTTTTCTTTTGTTAAGGCAATATAAGCCTTTGCTTCATACCCTGAAAGCCCCAGTTCAGATAGTTTTGAAACCATGTTTTTCAACGACTCACCACCTTTTTGATTCTTTATGTTCTAAAAATCTGCATTATAACTACTCAGGTAGTTAAGTACCATAATTTTCTTTTTCCTGTCAAGGGTTAATTGAGTGATGTTAAAGGATTGACACCTTGCAATACCTTTTGTTAGCATGATCCGCCAAATTGAGAAGGCCGAAGTGGTGGAATTGGTAGACACGCTAGGTTCAGGGTCTAGTGGGGGTGACCCCGTGGGGGTTCGAGTCCCCCCTTCGGCACCAGGCAGCCAATTGACTTGACAATCGGGTCCTTTCTGATACCCTTGAATCTGTAGAAATTTCTTCGATCCCAATTAAACAAAATTTCAGAAAAAAAGGGGAGACTGTAATGATTCAGTTAAGGTTTTTTACCTTGGGTGTCTTTTTCTTTTCTTTGTTTTTTATAGCCCATCAGAGTCCTTTGGGGGCTCAAGAAGTGTCCCAAACCCTTCCCGGAAACGATGAATTGGAAGAGGTTTCCCCTTTGCAAAATGAACCGGATTTAATGGAAGAAAACAGGGTAGAGGAAGCCCAATCTGAGGAGGAATCTTTTCCAGAAGAAGCCGTTGAGGAAGAAACGTCCGGAGTTGTTTCCATTCCCGCTTCCATGGAAGAGCCCAAATCGGGAGTGGAAAAATCGGATCAATACAGGGTCATCGAAGGGGATACCTTGTGGTCTATTTCCTTTTCAAAGTTAACCGATCCTTTTCTGTGGCCGAAGCTTTGGGGGGCCAATCGGAATATTGCAAACCCAGATTTAATTTATCCCGGCCTAATTCTGCGCCTTCCCAGTGAACTAATGAAGCCTCAGGAGGTTATGGAAGCGCCTCCCCAAGAAGTAGTGGAACCCGTAATGGAGAAACCAGAGGAAAACGTGTTTGAAGAAGTTGAAGCAGTCCCAGCGCCGGAAGAAAAGGTGGTACAAATGCCTAAACCCAAGGCGAAGACTTCTTCCCCAAAACCGGTTTTGAATCCTAACACTTTACTGTCCAGCGGGTACATTTTATCCAACCAAACCTCCACCGGAGTAATTGTTGGTGCTTTGGGAAACCAAGAGATGTTGAGCCAGGGAGATTTGATTTATATTCGGCCTGGCCAAGGGAGTAACCCTCAAAAGGCGGATCGATTCATTGTTTTTAAAAGGGTCAAAAAGGTCAAACATCCAAAAACCCGCGCAAAATTGGGAGAATTAATCCGAATCCAAGGGGTTTTGGAGGTTACCTCTGTTCAATCGGAGACCGCTTCTGCACGGATCATTACATCCTTTGATGCCATCTTTCGGGGAAATGAAGTGGCGGCCTTCGATGGTCCGTCCCTTCAATCTTCTTTTTCTTCCACCGTTTCCTCCACCCCACTTTCTGGTTATATCGTCGAGATGAAGGAACAGAAAACCCTCAACGGGCAACATGATGTGGTCTACCTGGATATGGGAAGGCAGCAGGGTGTTTCCCCTGGAGACCGGTTTAATGTGACCCGGTCCGGAAAGAAAACCTCCCGTTTTTCTCCGGGCAAGGGGGTCCAACTTCCCGGTTATGTGATTGGCCAGCTGGAGGTCATTGGAACCCAGGAATCGACCGCTACCGCCAGGATTCTTCAAGCAAACGAAGCGGTCATTAAAGGGGACCGGGTTCAAACCCCCTGATCATTTCCCTAAAGACCTTACCATTCTCAATCCATTCCTTGAATCACTTTGCAAAGTTGAACTTTGTTTGTTCCTAGGATATACTTCCCCCTTTCACTTTTTTCCAAATTTCCAATCATTTCAAATTTTCTGGAGACCCTAGATGAGGCAAGATGGCAGGAAAAAGAAGCAGCTTCGCCCAGTTAAAATTTCCCGGGGTTTTATTAAGCATGCTGAAGGTTCCGTCCTCATTGAAATGGGGGAAACCAAAGTCATCTGCAACGCTTCTCTTGAAGATCGGGTGCCATCCTTCCTGAAAGGGAAAGGAAAAGGGTGGGTCACCGCGGAATATGCCATGCTTCCCCGTTCCACCCATGAACGGATGGCTAGGGAATCGGCCAGAGGAAAAATCGGGGGAAGAACCCATGAAATTCAACGCCTCATCGGCCGGTCCCTTCGCGCGGTTATGGATCTTGAAGAATTGGGGGAGCGCACCGTTTGGATCGACTGTGATGTGATTCAAGCGGACGGAGGAACCAGAACCGCCTCCATTACAGGAGCGTTTATCGCTTTATCCGATGCGCTGTCCTTTGCCAAAAAAAAAGACCTGATTAAAAAGAACCCACTCAAGGATTATTTGGCGGCCATCAGTGTTGGAAAAATCGAAGGTGAGATTCTGCTGGATTTGACCTATGGGGAGGATTCCCGGGCGGAAGTAGATATGAACTTTGTAATGACCGGAAAGGGGAAATTTGTCGAGATTCAAGGGACCGCAGAGACCGATCCTTTTAAACGGGAAGAATTGAATCGGTTTATCAGTGTGGCCCAACAGGGTATTAAAAAGCTGATTCAATTGGAAAAGAAACTCATTGGAGATCTTTTTTAAAGTGCGTGATTTAATTGTTGCTAGTGGAAATTCCCACAAAGTTGGAGAGATCAAGGCTTTGCTGAAGGGGATTCCTTTTTCTATTTTCTCTTTAGAGAAATATCCCAATGTTCCAGAAATTGAAGAAACCGGAAACACCTACCAAGAAAATGCCTTATTAAAGGCCGTTCAAGTATCGAACATGACCGGGTGCTGGGCCTTGGGGGATGATACTGGCTTGGAGGTGGAGGCCATTGGGGGTCAACCCGGGCTTTACTCAGCACGTTTTGCGGGTGAGGGGGTTACCTTTAAAGAGAATAATGATAAGTTGCTGGGGCTTTTAAAGGATGTTCCAGAGGAGAAGAGAAAAGCCAATTTTTATTGCGTGATGGCCTTAGCCGAACCAACGGGCAAAACCCATGTGGTTGAAGGAAAAGTTTCTGGGAGAATTTCCATGGACCCCCGTGGAGAACAAGGGTTTGGGTACGATCCCCTGTTTTTCCTTCCCGAGCTCAATAAAACCTTTGCGGAAATGAACCCCGCTGAAAAAAATAAATTTAGTCACCGTGCGAGGGCTTTGGAAAAGGTTAGGGAAATTCTTCTTAGCATTTGATTTTAACGATTTAAATAGGTTTTACTATACAGTCTATAAAAATCGGGGCGTAGCGTAGCCTGGTAGCGCGCCTGCTTTGGGAGCAGGAAGTCGGAGGTTCAAATCCTCTCGCCCCGACCACTTTTCAATAGGGTAGGAGTAAACCCAACCCTCCCCAAGAATAAGATTCTTTCCTTGTGCCGGCTCTGTTTTTAGAACGCCTTTACATCAATTTTGTTTTTTCCTGCACACCAGCAGTCAACTTTTTGGCTATTTTTGAGCAATTTTCAAAAAAATCAGGCAAAAATTTAACTACTTTATTATTTTTATACATTTAATCGGCTAAGTTTTTAACCAATGTTATTTTTTTTTCAAAAATTTTCCGACCTTCTCTTTGTCTTTTATTGACATAAAAAATTGCTTGCCCGATGAAAATTTCTTCTCACCTCTTTATTCATCTTTGGAATTTTGGTAGGCTGCATTGTTTCATCAAGGCAGCGGGTGCCCTGATGATTGGAGGGGATTAGTTCAACTAGCCCTCCTTGTTAGAAGAGTGGCTAGGAAGTTAGAGAAAAAATTCGAAGATGAGCCAAGAGCAGATTTGACCCCTTCAGACCCCTTCACTTCACCGACCGCAAATTACAGGTCAGCACGTTTACCTATGATGCGTTAGATCGAAGGATTTTGTCTCAGTACGATGACGGAAGTCCCACTTCATTCACTTATGATACCGCGGGGAGGTTGACCGCCGCTGGGGATTCCACTTCCGGGAGAATAGAGTTTGGGTATGACGGTCTTGACCGTCTGACTCAAGAGTTAACCCCTCAAGGAACTGTAGAATACCTATACGACACCATTGGCAGGCGAACTAATATGATTGTCAACGGCCAAACACCTGTCTCTTATCAATACGATTCTGCCTCGCGCCTGACTCAAGTGACCCAGGGAACTCAGGTTGTGGGACTTGGATATGATGCGGCGGGGCGTCGGACTTCTCTAAGTTACCCCAACGGTGTTGAAACCTCTTACTCCTATGATCAAGCATCCCGTATATTACAAATTGAACACTTAAACACATCAACTCAACAACTTATTGAACGATTAAATTATACCTACGATGCCGCCGGAAATCGGATCTCCTTTACCCGAACAAATGGAACGGCAACGTTACTTCCCGATGCAGTCCAGGCTGCTTACGATGCGGCAAATGAGCAGATCCAATTTAATAATCCAACACCGAATCTGACCTATGATGCCAGTTGGAATCTAATTTCCCAGACTGATGCAAGTGGAACGACAACGTACATGTGGGATGCTAGAAATAGGCTTGTTGCAATCAGTGGCCCTGGGGTGAGTGCGAGTTTTGTATATGATGCTTTGGGGAGGAGAATCAGTAAAACCATTAACGGAGTGGTGACGGATTTTCAATATGACGGGAATGATATTGTGGCTGAGGCTGGAGGAAGCTCGATCGATGTGACATACCTTAGGAGTCTTAATATTGATGAACCATTTGTTCGGCAGGCAGGAGAGAATGAGTTTTACCATACTGATGTTTTAGGAAGCAGCTTGGTGCTTTCAGATTCCTCTGGGTTAATAGATACAACTTATGAATATGAGGCGTTTGGAAAAACGACGATAAACGGTACTTCCCTGAATCCTTTTCAATATGCGGGAAGGGAGAATGATGGCGCCGGAACGTATTATCACCGCACCAGATACTACGGCACGACATTCCACAGGTTCATTTCAAAAGATCCAATTGGTTTTGCTGGAGGGGATATAAATTTATATGCGTATGTTTTGAATAACCCCGTAAAATATATCGACCCTTTTGGTCTAGATGTGACTCTTGCATATTATCCTACTTTTGCTACACATATAGGGGTTGGTGTAAATAGCAAGGGAACCGTTGGGTTTTATCCACAAAAACAAGACTTATTAACAAGATTATGGGTTTTTGGAGGTTTTGAAACTTCAGGTGAGTTGAAATTTGACATAGGTAAACCTACAAAAATAATTACGATTAAAACATCTCCTAAACAAGATAAAGCAATGGAAGCAGTAATTTTTAATCGCTTGGTGAACCCTGGAAAATATAAACTGTATGGTCGGAACTGTGCAACCTTTGCTTCGGACGTTTTGAAAGCGGGTGGATTAAAAGCTCCTAATACAATTGATCCAGGTTTGTTTATATTTGAATTGGAAGAGATTCTGAGGAAAAAAACATGAAGAAGGTTTTAATGGTATTCGGAGGAATAGGCTTTATCGTTCCCATCTTACTTATTTTGGCTATTCGATTTGAAATGTATTCAAATCCTGGAGATGTCCCCAAAACCTTTTTAATTTGGCGATATTTATGGCCGTCTTCTTTTTGGTTGCATCTAACCAACCTACCAGGAGAAAATTTCTGGCCTGGAGATTTTTTTGTTTGGGTTTTGTCCATTGGAGTTAATGTTTTGGTTTACGGAACAATTGGATTAATTGGGAGATGGGGGTGGAATTTTTTTTTAGAAAGAAATTAGCAGGAAATATATGGGTTTTAAAAGTCAATTTAAAAAGATAAAAATGTTGCCGAATAGCAATCATAATAGAAATTTAAAATTAAAACTTTTTGGAAGTTTTTTGCTTCTACTTTTATCCCTCTGCTATCCTGTTGTTGGTCAGGCAGAACAAGCGCAATATGTCTACGATGAACTCGGCCGCTTGTTCCGTGTCATCGACGGTTCAGGCAATGTGGGGACCTATCATTATGATCCTGTTGGAAATTTGTTGGAAATCACACGGGAGACCACGACATCTTTGTCTCCGACACTTGCTTCCATCACTCCGGATTACGGGCGGCAGGGAACCGAGGTGGATGTGACAATTATAGGGACCAATCTCGATGCGTCAACATTAACAACAGGTAATCCCGGCATAACGGTCACCGATCCCCTCATCGAGGATTCCACAACCATTACCGCACGATTTGTGATTTCCGATACCGCGACCATCGGGACGACATTGGTCCAGGTGGATAACGGGATTGGAACAGCAAATTTCAACTTTACCGTTATTCCACTTGCCCCAACCACTGTGATTATCCCCTCTCTTATCTTTGTGGCGGCTAATGGGGGAACTGCTACGGCAACAATAAGCCTTGAAAACGATGACGGTTTTCCAACCCAGCTTACGGTATCGACCGGGAATTCCGTTATTGCAACCGTTTCCCCCACGCAAATTGAACTACAACCCGGTGCTTCGGAGGTAGTGACCATCACAGGAGTAAACCCAGGAGAAACAACACTGGTTGTGACCAGTTCAGAGACCACCACTGCGACCATCAACGTAGGCCATATCCGAGATATAGCGGCTGGAGGAAACCACACGTGTGCCGTACTTTCCAATGGGACAGTTAAGTGCTGGGGATATAACGGTCAATGTCAGGTGGGGAAATACTGGGATTATCCATGGATTGAATCAACACCATTAATGGTTCCTAATATTTCAACAGCGATAAAAATTGCGGTGGGAAGCTCCCATAGCTGTGTAATAATAGCAGATGGGAGAGTCCTTTGCTGGGGATACAATGGCCTGGGGACTCTTGGAAACGGTAACAATACCACAACCTACTTACCTTCATATGCAATAGGAATAAACAATGCCATCGATATTGCTGCCGGGGAATATCACTCTTGTGCGGCTCTCTCTGATGGAACGGTGAAGTGTTGGGGAAGAAATGATTTTGGGCCTCTTGGAAACGGAACGGTTACATCCTCAAATGTACCCGTCACTGTAACGGGAATAAATTCAGCGGTTGAGGTGGTAGCCGGGGGCAATCATTCTTGTGCAATTTTGGAGGATGGAACAGTAAAGTGTTGGGGTTGGAATCAATGGGGGCAACTTGGCAATGGAATAAATACCGGGCCTGAAACCTGTCAAATTTATACCTGCAGTACAACGCCTGTTTCAGTTTCTGGAATTTCTGATGTTGTTTCTATGGGAGCAGGATATGGCCATACCTGTGCCCTTTTATCCAATGGAATAGCGAAATGTTGGGGATCAAATGGGTCGCAACTGGGTAATGGGACCTTTGCAGGGGATATCGGTGCGCCTGATTACATATTCAATCCCGGATCGGTTATTGGATTCTCTACAGGGGTAGCACTTTCCAGTTCGGGGAGCGCTAATACCTGTGCCCTTTTAGCCGATCAAACCATAAAGTGTTGGGGGCTTAATAATCATGGCCAGATTGGGACAGGTTCCCTGCAAGGCCCCGAGGTTTGTTTTTCAAACAATTGTGCAAAAACACCAGTCTCTGTTACCGGAATATCCACCGCAGTCATCATAGCAACGGGGGGAGAACATTCCTGTGCAATTTTGTCGAATGGAACAGCGAAATGCTGGGGGAGTAACGCTAACGGCCAATTGGGAAATGGAACCAATACCACCAGTTATCCTTTTGGAATTCCTACGCCTGTAACCATCTTTTTTATTGAGGATTCTACTGCTCCCACCGTAACCATTACTTCTCCACCATCGGGGGACAGCTTCATAGAGGGAACCTCATTCCCTTTGACGGTACAGGCAACGGATTATATCCAAGTGGTCTCGGTAAACTTTATCGTGGATGGACAAACGGTTTTCACAGATCCGAACCCGCCCTATGAATTTGACGTTTCGGTCCCTGTTGGGGCAAGTACCCTCACATTAGGGGCAACGGCGATAGATCTTGCCGGAAATGTCGGCGTTGCGTCCGATGTCGTAATCAATGTCATTCCTGACCCTAACACCACGGTAACGGGAAGGGTATTGGATAATGGAGGTTTTCCTGTTTCCGGTGCGACGGTCACCACCAATTTCGGTCAAACCGCCCTTACCATAACCGATGGCACTTTTCAGATCATGGATGTTCCAACCATCCAAGGGTCTGTTACCGTTATGGCCAGTTACACGAATCAAAATGGTGAGGTCTTTCAGGCTACCTCCGCTCCTGTGACCCCCATTCCATACGGAACCGTATCGGTTGGGGTCCTGATCATTGAATTCGTTTATATTGAATTTGATTTTTCTGACCCTAGTTTGGCTCCTAATTTAACTCAAGTGGATTTTACCGGAACCGTAGACAGTTTGGGAGGGGACATTGGAAACGGCGGTGCAATTTCAGAAGACGGGGTATTGAAACTATCCAACTCCGTCTCCCCCAGTTTTCCAGGAGGAATTCATGCCAAAATCCGCTCCTCTCAAGCCATTCTCGTGGGGGATTTTGATGTTACTATAGATTTTGATTTGATCATTTTCCCCACTGTTTCAGCTTCTGGGCAAGAAACCTTTATGACGGCTGGGTTTGGTGTGACAGACTTACAGGGAAATGAGACCTATATCGATAGAATAAAAGATGCAACCTCAGATGGATACCAACTGAGCGGTGTGTTCGGGGGAACTCCAATCACCCCTGTCCTTGCTTCGGGTGTTTCCGATTCCAATGGTAAATTAAGATTACAAAGAGCTAAGGATCGAATTTGGGGTTATTATTTTGACAGTTCCATAAATGAATGGGTCTACCTGGGAATTTCAGGAATTTCAACGGACCCCTTATTTATTGAAATTTCGACCTTTAATCGGAGATCTGGACAGCCTATTGAAGCCCATTTTGATAACCTGAAGGCGGAATTTGTTAAAGCAATTGAGTTGGTCGGAGTTCCGGAACTTGTTTTAGGATTGACCGTTAGTCCTTCAGGGGATTTCTTTGTTTCTTCGGTGGAGGACATTGGCACAACCGGTGATGGTGGAGTGTATAAAGTGACTCCTGGTGGGTTTATAACACCTTTTTCAAGTGTTCCTGATGCCCGTTCCCTGGTTTTTGATCCTGCGGGGAATCTTTTTGTGGGCGATTCTGTACCGAGCATCCATAGCAAGATTATTAAAGTCACCCCGGATGAAACCGCCACCGTGTTTGTTCCCGCAGAAGATTTTCCCAATACTTCTCGGACCATCACACAACTTGCTTTTGATCCTGCAGGGTTCCTCTATGCACCAAGCGGAGATACGGCAAACGATGCTGACTTTGTGTATCAGATTGACTCACAAGGAACTGTTTCGACTCTTGTAAATGGAATCGATTTTAACGGAATTGCAACGGATACCGCGTCGAATGTTTACACGTCAGGTACGCTTGATGGAATTTTATATAAAATCCCATCGGGGGGTTCTTTGACCTCATTGTCATCGGGTTTTTCCACGCCGTTTCAAACCGCCATTGCCGTTACCCTGGATGATTCCTTGTTTATATTAAATAAGGTAACCGGTGAGATTTTCTGGGTTGATTCGATAACCGGTACAAAGGTAAAAATTGCCCAAGGGACAGTGGCGCTGGCTTCGGATTCTCAGGGTAGTTTATATTCTATTCAAAGGCTGCAAGGGGTCCTTCATATCATAAGGGTTAGACCTGCAACCTTGAATTAAAAGTGGTTTTTAGCCATCCACTTGTGAAACCATAAATTTTTGAGGCCCATTTCCTTCCTGAATTAAAGTTCATTTTTTCTTGAGAAAAACTAGAAATAATCTTTCAGTAAATTCAATCCAAAATTTTCACCCCCCCCCAACACTGTAGCCAAATTGTAGCCAACCCCAGCGGGTTCATAAGGAATCAGCAGTAATAGCCAGACTTGACAAATGGTTATAACTAATTGTAGTTTAAGGCCTAGCAGCCATATCAGACAGAAAATCAGGCACTTATAAAAAGTTAAAATTTACCTGAAAACTATTTTGGGAGCAGGAAGTCGGAGGTGGAGCAGCAAAAATCAGCAGCTCGTCCCGTAATGTTTTTTCTTTGAAGACCATTATATGATTTATGGGCTCTGCCCACAAATTACTGCGTGATCAAATCCTCTTGCCCCGACCACTGTTTTGTTTTTCCTTCCATTTTTTTCTCTCACGCGCCTGTAGCTCAAAGGATAGAGCAACAGCCTTCTAAGCTGTGGGTTGCAGGTTCGATTCCTGCCAGGCGCGCCAAGGATTATCTGTAAATCCCTTTCTTAATGGGTTTAAGAGCCAAAGGGGAAGCACCCCGGCCTTAGGGAGCCCCCACGGTTCCATTAGAGAGAACCGAAAATTGGAAAACAAAAGGAATAGGCCTTTCGATGATCAAGGATTTAAATCGGAGATCGTAAACGCGGACGGATGGGGTTTGCCCTTTGCGGTTTTCATTGACTTCCCAAACAGGGGCCTTAAAAAACCATTGGATTTTTTGTGCCAAGGGGGTTTTGCGGACCTGTTTCACCATGGGGTTTTTGACGTTTGTGGAAACGGTTTCAATCAACTCAATCTCCCCTCGCAGGGAATGGATTAGAAAAACCTTATACATTTCACCGGTCCTTGTAACGCCTCGCCATCGGTGAGGGCCCAGTGGTTCTGGGAAAACGTACTGGAATCCAGAGGAAAGAGATTGGTCTCCCTTTTCCAAAAGGATATTTAAAGCCAAATTCCGGTTTATCCCGCAAAACAGAGTATAAAGAAAAACCAAGGCCAGTGCGCCCTTGGTTAAAGGAACCAGCCAGGGACGCATTCTTTTTGGAAAGCTGAGAAGGAGAGGAAGGGCTAACAAGCCGGTTAAAACCAAATCGATAATAAAGATAATTCCCCATTCGGGCCGCCAGGGGCTCATCGGCCATAGAGGAACCACTCCAAAGGAATTGACTAAATCGAAAAATAGATGGACCAGGGCTCCCAATAGGAGCATTGCATAAATGCGGGAAATATTTTCATGGGGCCAGAACCGTTTTAAAATCAGGCTGGCCAAAAATGCTAAAAAGGGGAGGATTAGAACGGAATGCCCGAAGGTTCGACGGGCCAGAATGGCTTCGGGGCTTCCGGTCAGATGAACCAGGGCATCCACATCAGGCAGATTTGATGCAATGACCATGATCGGAATGGCGTGGGGCCCCACGGTTTTTCGGAAAAAAGCGTTGCCTAGGCCGACCCCGATGAGTGTATGGGTCACCGGATCCATTGTCCTATTGTATAAGGGTTTGCCAAGGACTACAAGAATGGATGGATTAAAATCCACTGTTTGAGGTTCTTTAAATAAATGTTTTTCTGTGGTATCTTTTTAAAGGGATTTTTCTAAATGGAATCCGGCACTCTCACTTTAAAGATTCCCTGATGGGTCTTATCTGATTTAACCACCAATAGGAGAAAAAAATGCGTGCACAACAATGGGCTTTGGCCCTTTCATGTCTTTTGGTTTTTTCAGTTTCCCCAAATCTCAATGCGCAAGAAGAGACAATGGTTCAGCAGCAGGTTTCTGATGGCGTGATTGCAGCAGGGGTTGAGAACCTTGTTCCCCAGGGGATAGCCAAAACCTTTTCTCCTGGCGTAGGAACCTTGTATGCTTTTTCCCGAATTCAAGGATCTGAGGGTGAAACGCTTGTCATACACAAGTGGTTTCATGGCGATCAACTACGGGCCGAAATCAAATTGCCTGTGCGATCCAAGAGTTGGAGAACGTATAGCAGTAAAATTATTCTTCCCGAATGGACAGGGGAATGGAAAGTGGAGGTTACCGCAGAAGATGGAACGGTATTGGCCTCCATCCCTTTTTCGATTCAATAACCTATTTGAATTTTTCAAGCCAGGAAACGGTCTTTCTCCCTTAATAGAAATAAAAAGCACGTATTTCATTCATTTATGGAGAAATCCTTCCCTCGATGAAATGCCTTAAATTTTATCAATCACGGTTGTTTGTTGTATTCATTTAGCACCTAAAATCTATCCATTAAATGAATGCCTTGGAGAAAAAAAACAACAATATTTATTAGAATTTGTATTAATTTCCTTGACATGTTTTTTCAATCAAGGTATTTTAATACGCTAGTGGTTCTCCAGAGGCCAGAAGATGGGAATTGAGAAAAGGTTTTTTACCCAGGCTGAGGTCTGCGAAATTGTTGGAATTAGTCAACGCCAAATTCAGTATTGGGGAACCAGCGGTTTATTTCTTTCCCGGTTCAAAACGAGAGGGGGCCACACCCGGTATTCATTTGAAGACCTCATTGCCTATAAGACTGCTAAAAAATTACTGGATTCTGGTATCTCCCTTCAGAGGATCCGAAAGAGTCTTGCCAACCTTCAGTCTTTCCTCCCAAAAATAAAATCTCCACTTTCTGAACTGACCTTGGTGGCCTCGGGTGAAGTGATCCTGGTTTTGTATGAAAATACCTTGTTTGAGGCTATTTCCGGGCAAGAATGGATTATTCATCTCTCTGATCTAAAACGAGATGTGGAAAATTGGGTTGAGCGATCCCAAAAGCTAAAACTTTTTAGGAAAAAACGTAATTTGTTATTGAGAAAGGAGGGAAGTAAAAAAAAGGTTGTGAGTGAAAAACGCAACCGCGATTGGATTAAATCCCTTTAAATTTATTTTTTACCCGCAATCCTAACTCAAGAGACCATAGATTACCTAAGCAGGGGGGAAGACTTTATTCTTCCTCTGAACGCGCATGGGGAGGTGATAACCATGCCCTTTAGAAGGAGGTACTATGCGAATTATCTCTATCGTAAACCAAAAGGGTGGATGCGGAAAGACAACCACGGCCATCAATTTAGCCGCTTGTTTGGCGTTTAAAAAGCACAGCGTGCTCTTGCTGGATTTAGATCCACAAGGCCACGCCACATTGGGTTTAAATCAAAAACCTGATGAAAGTGCATCCAGCATGTATGATGTTCTATGTGGATCTGCTCAGATTAATGAAATTCTTCTCCATGATGTTCAACCTTATTTAAGTATTGCTCCCTCCAATCTTTTACTCAGTGCTGCCGAACAACTTCTTGCTGGAACAGAGGCCCGAGAAAAACAACTATTAAAACAGTTGGCTGACCTGGACCGTTCCTATGATTACATTCTAATTGACTGCCCTCCCAGTTTGGGGCTTCTTACCATCAATGCGTTAAGGGCTTCTGATGAGGCCATCGTTCCTGTCGAAACCAGTTTCTTTTCTCTCCACGGGCTTGGAAAGTTGACCGAAACCATTGATATGGTCCAATCCACCTGTAGTCATTTTTTGGATATCAAAATCCTTTTAACAATGAATGATCACCGAACCCGTTTTTCACGTGAGATTCAAAGGGAGATTGAGAAATTTTTTCCAAAGCGTATTTTCTCAACCGTTATTCGTAACAATATCCGGTTGAGGGAGGCGGCCAGTTTTGGACAACCCATTGCTCAGTACGACCCCAAATCCATCGGTCACGAGGATTATTCAGCCCTGGCGAAGGAAGTGTTGGAGGTGGAAGAGCAACATTATGAGATGAGGGATTCCGCTGAGGAAGTGGCCTCCTTGTCCAGTCCCATGCGCCGGGAGGGTGACGTCCTCATTGCCATTAAGGAACCCGAAGCCAAAGATGTCAGAATTGCGGGGGATTTTAACGAGTGGATTCCCGACCGGAAAGTTTTTTCCATTAAGGAGGAAGAGGGGATTTGGAGAAAAATCCTTCATTTATCCCCCGGACGTTACCAATATCGTTTGGTTGTGGATGGTCAATGGCGGGAGGATCCCACCAACCCAGAAATTGTTGAGAACTATCAAGGAGGATATAATTCCCTCCTAACGGTAGAGTAGAAATTCGTGGATGATAAAAAACGGTTGGGTCGAGGTCTAAATGAAATTTCACACCTTTTTATTTCCCAAAAGGAGGAGAAAAAAAGTGGGGGGATTCCTTACGCGGCACCCCATTGCATGGTAAGAATTCCCAGAAGTTTCGCCGTGTTGAGTTTGATTCCGTATCCCCCGGGGCCCTTTCTGGTTTCTTTAGCCATTTCCCTCGCATTTCATCGGGCCAAGGTGTTGATGGTGGATTTCAAAGGTCAGGCCCCGGATTTGGGAACCCTTTTGGGTTTCCCAAAGCTCGCTTCTTCCATTCAGGATTATTTGGGAGAAAAGGAGCGTCCCTTTAGGGTTCAGTTTTCATCCCAGATCAATCTGCTGGCCTTCCACTTGAAAGAGTCAGATCTCCATAGCCTTCCCTACCATGAACGGGAAATTTTTCTGCAGGGCCTTCTTGATGAGGAATTTGCCTCTGAGTATCTTCTGGTCCATGTTCCTATTCAAAAGACCAAAGGTCAGTTTTTAGGGGCGAGTTTAGTGCATGATTTATTGCTTTTTACCTCTCCCAACCCAAATTATATGTTAGATACCTACCGGGTGATCAAACAAGTTCTTCAGGCCAATGAAAACCTTCATATAGGTGTTTTATATTCAGAACCCAATCAAGGGGAAAATACCGTTGAGGCATTCAAACAACTGACCGGTGCCACAAAAAAGTTTTTAGGCGCCAGTATGAGTTACCTGGGAGTTCTCCCTCCTTTGCACCAGATCATCCGTCAGAAGTCCAAGGAAACGGGGGGATTGTCCGAAAAAAAACCTTGGGATTCAATACCGGATTCCCTGTTTCAGTTAGGTGAACGGATTATCAAAGGGGAAGGGTTTAATCCCTTCGGGGCGTCCACTCCTTTTTTTGAAAAGGTGTTTAGCCAAACATTGGTAAAATCATGCTGAAATTTCAGAGGGTTCCCCTAGCCGAACGGCAATCGTTAGAAAGGCTTCTCCTACAACACCTAGATATGATTGAACCCGGGCTAAAACCGGTTCACTCCTCTATTCTTCCTCCATCTTCTTCCGCTTCGTTTTTTCTTGCACGGGATGGAACAGGCCGAGCCGTAATGATTGAATATGATATTGTTTCCGATGAAAAAATTTTGTTTCAGGCTTTAGAACATTTGGATTGGCTATCCAACCATCTTCCCCTCATCAGCCAGTTGATTCCCCAAAGCCTCTTGATTCCTACGTTGAACCCCCGCCTGTTATTGGTGATCCCACAGGTCCCTCCCAGTTTTGAAAAACATTTGAAGGTATTAACCTTATCGCCGGAATTTTTCACTTTTATGTACCTTGCGGTTGGTGGTGAAAGCGGTTTATTCATTCAACCTCAGTGGACAAGGAAAATGGAATCATACCCATCACCCCCTCCTTTTCCAAAGGATCGAACGTTGACGGACGATGAGGAAGCTTACTTTAAAGGAAATCCAGGTCCCCTGTAATTTCCTGAACACCCCTTCTCGCTCTCCCAATTTTTTTTTCGAGATCCTCCCGGCACCCTTTTTTATTGGGACTTTTTCTTGACAGTCGTCTCTAAACCCGTTATCGTATTTTTCCGCTTCAAATATATTTCGGCGATTTTTAGACTTGGGTACCCCTTCACAGGCGAGTATTTTAAGGGGTTCGTTTTTTTTTATGACAGAAAATATTGAAAATATTCTGGCCAGTTTTCACCCGCTCGAAGGAAAATTGTTGTCCGCTATAAAACTCGGGGGTCCCGGCCCTTTTGCAGAGGAAGCCCTCTTGCAAGCCAGTCAATTAGATGAATCACGGTTTACCATGGCCATGGGTTGGTTATTAACCAAAAATCTCCTGACTGCCGAAGCCGCTGGGTCTACTACAACCGTTACCATTTCAGAATTAGGTCGACAGTACCTCTCTCAGGGGTTTCCAATCCTCACCATCGTTCAAAAACTGAAAAGCGGTAATCCCATGGATATCTCTGGCCTTCGCCGTGAAATGGATCCTTTGGATGTGAGTAAAGCCATTGGGGAGCTTAAAAATGATCAGTCTATCCAAATTGCAGCGGGAGGTGTTCTGGAACTCAAACGTTTGGATATTGACCATTCAAAAGTTGTTGGACGTTGGCAGAATTTAAAAAAAATCGTTGAGAATATCAGTGAAAAAGAAAGTGTTGTTTTGGAGACATGTTCTTCCCAGGAGAAGAATATTATCAACTTACACGGCAGTGGGCGAGGGAAAAAAGGGATTTTTAGCCTTCAGGAGAAACGTCACAAATCCTACCATTTAACGGTTTTTGGGAAAAAGATCATTGGTGAACTGGACCTCGATCGTTTTGCACAGGAGGAAATTACCCAGCTTACCCCTGAAATGCTGAAGGAGGGGAGTTGGAGAAATAAGACTTTTCGTCATTATAATATTACGCTGAAACCTTCCAGGGCAGCCATGGGCCGAAAGCATCCCTACCGAGAATTTTTGGACACCATTAAAATGAAATTGGTGGGGATGGGTTTTCAGGAAATGAGAGGAGGGTTGGTGGAGAGCGAATTTTGGAATAGTGATGCTCTGTTTATGCCACAGTTTCATCCGGCGCGGGCCATTCACGACGTCTATTTTGTTCGTGATCCCAAAAACTCCAGAAGACTTCCAAAGGATATTTTGGAAAAAGTGGCAAAAACACATGAGACTGGAGGGAAAACCGGATCCACCGGGTGGAGATATTCTTTCAAAAACGACCGAGCCAAAAGGCTAGTTTTAAGGAGTCAAGGGACAGCCGTTTCAGCGCGAACCCTTGCATCCGGGCCCAATATTCCAGGAAAATATTTTTCTTTGGCCCGCTGTTTTCGGTACGATAAGGTGGATGCAACTCATGCACCTGACTTTTACCAGGTGGAAGGGATCGTCCTGGGAGAGGGGATCCATTTTAGGACCTTATTAGGCCTATTAAAGCTGTTTGCGGTTGAAATGGCGAGAGCCAAAGAAATAAAATTTCTTCCCGCCTATTTTCCATATACGGAACCATCGGTCGAAATCCATGCAAAACACCCCCAGCTGGGTTGGATGGAGTTAGGGGGGGCGGGGCTTTTCCGGCCAGAGGTAACCTTACCTTTGGGTGTTTCCGTTCCCGTGATTGCATGGGGGTTGGGTCTGGATCGGATGGCCATGATGGCGTTGGAAATTAATGATATACGGGATCTCTTTTCAGTAGACCTAGATTTTATCCGGACAAAAAAATTGAATGGTTAGGTAAAACCTCATGCCCACAATTCAATTTCCCAAAAAAGATCTGGAAGCACTTTTAGGCAGGTCCATGAGTGTTCCAAAAATCGAGAAATACCTGGCTTGGGTAAAAGGTGAGATTAAAGATTACCAAGAGGAGACGGATGAACTTCGGGTGGAATTAAATGATACCAATCGGCCTGATCTTTGGTGTGTTGAGGGGATCGCACGGCAAATCCGGTATAAGCTGACACCCCAGGTCCGGAACTCTTTTTCTTTAAAGAAAAAAAGTAAAGCCCCTTTTCAAATCCTGGTTGAACCAGGAACAAAAGCGATCAGGCCTTATATCGGAGGGTGTGTGGCCAAAGGGCTATTGGTGGACGACCAACTTCTTCTTCAGTTCATTCAAACCCAAGAAAAGTTAGCCGATCTTTATGGGCGCAAAAGGGAAAGTGTTTCAATCGGGTTGTACCGTTTGGAGAAAATTTCTTTTCCGGTAACCTATACAGTGGCAGAACCCTCTCAGGTTTCCTTTATTCCTTTAAATTGCGATTTTAAAATGACGCTGGCGGAAATTTTAAAAAATCACCCCAAGGGACAGGAGTATGGGTTTATCCTTGAAGGAACTCACCGGTATCCTCTTCTGATTGACCAAAAGCAGCAGGTCCTTTCTTTTCCCCCCATTATCAATAGCCGTGACCTGGGGGAGGTCAAAGCGGGAGATCAAAACCTTTTGGTGGAGGTCACCGGAACGGACCTTCGGATGGTGGCCCTTACCATTAATATTTGGGCAGCTAACTTGTCTGACCGTGGGGCTTCCATCGAGTCTGTAGAAGTGGTCTACCCTGAGAAAACCGTTTTTGGAAAAAAAGTCAGGATGCCTTTTTCCTTTTCAAAACCTCTTTGTGTGTCCTTAACCGACATTGATAAAGCATTTGCCGAAAGGTTTCAAACCAAAGAAGTGATGGGCCTTTTGAAGGGGTTTGGGCATTTGGTAAAGCTGAAGGGTAAAAAATTGGAAGTGACCGCTCCTCCCTATCGGGATGATTTGATGCATCCCGTTGATGTGATCGAGGAGGTGGCTATTAGCCGGGGGTATGATCAGTTTAAACCCGAATTGCCCCCTCATTTTACGGTAGGGGATCTTTCCAAGGAGGAAAAGTGTTCCGATTGGGTTCGAACTTTTTTAATTGGGATGGGGTTTCAAGAGATGAATTCTAATATTCTTTGTTCTCGGGAGGAGATTGTCGAACGGATGCAACTCGATGGGGGCGGCGTGGTTGAAGTGGACAATATCATGTCTGAAACCTACGCAGTGTTAAGGGATTCTCTTCTGCCTTCATTGCTTAAAGTGGAAGCAGCAAGCTCCAAAGCTTTCTATCCCCATCAGATTTTTGAGGTTGGGGAGGTGGTACGAAAAACACACCCAGAGGATGACCCGGTAACCCAGGTCAATTTAGGTGCTTTGGTGGCTCACCCTGGAGCCAATTTTTCGGAAACCCATACTTATTTGGAAATGTTGTTTTATTATATGAATTGCGTGTATGATTTGGAACCCATTTCCCATCCTTCCTTCTTAGAGGGTCGTGTGGGCCGGATCCGGATCGAGGGTAAAGGGGTGGGGTTCCTCGGAGAAATTCATCCCGAGGTGTTGGATCGTTGGGGGATTCTCACTCCCTGTTCCGCTTTTGAGGTTTCTTTAGGGGAATTTTTTTGAGTTCGAATTATTGAAAATCTGTTTTCAATTGTGGGTTCTTCCGAGGAGAGGTCCTAACCCGGGTTTTTTTAAAAAAAAAGGAAAAACGTTTGTAAGTGGCCCTCGAAAAGATGTGTGGATTTCCTCGGGTAGCCTTTTTTGATTTAGAGGGGCAGGATAATCTGGGTCCCTGTTCCCCTCCTATCCACGAAGCCTCTCCAGGGAGTAATTGAAAACCTGGTTTTTTGTTGACTTAAATTTTCCCAGGCCCGCCCTACGCCATATCCAATGGCATATCCCAAACCCCATCCCGCAAACACCTCTGAAGGCCGGTGTTGATGATCAAAAAGACGGGTAAGCCCGGAAAATAGGCTGGCGAGTTGAAAAGGTACCGCGTATTTAAATCCATACTGCTGATGAACGGTTCCGGCTAAGGCAGCCGTTCCCATTGCATGGCCTGAAGGGAAGCTTGAATCGAAACGGCTTCGCTTGTTTCCATCCGGGCGTTTGACATTTAAGATGAGTTTTAAAGCCACCGTTGCTACCCCACTGGAAAAAGCAGCGTTCGTGGTTACAAAACCGAACTTACGTAAATTTCTATTTTCCGTTCCCAGTCCCAAAAAATATATTCCCAATTGGGGGAGGCCGCTGCTGACCGTAAAACCATAGCATAGACATCTCCAACAGATGAAATATTTTTATGGATGGGGTGACGTTCAATTTCCTTTTGAATGTCATCATGCCATTGCCATGAAATCAATGTAGCGGCTGCCCCTGTTCCCAATATGAATAACTCTTTCCGGCCTTTAAGATTTTTAAACCCATGGGTCCATAAACGGGGTGATGTGTTTAAGTCGGTTAAAAAAATGTCAAACCGGGAAAAACTTCGGTCTTTTGCAAAACAAGGATGGACCGTGAGAAGGATGAGACAGATGATAAGTGAGGTGTGCCCCCAGATGTGGAGATTCAGTTTTTTATTGCTCGTGCGGATGATTATCTCTTTTCTGGGTTTATTTTTTTTTAAAAAAAAAGCCATTTGAAGAAAAACATGCCACCTTCAATTTTTAAATCGAGTCAACAAGAAATGATTGCAAAAAAAAAACAACCCAAATCATTGAGTTCAAATCTTGTTTTCCTTTTTCATTGAACTGGTTTTTTAAAAAGCCTAATATCCAGTGGTATTGATCTTGGCTATCAGGTGGGTACTTTTCCGGCCACCCACCGCGGCTTCATTTTTCCTAGGGGAGCAAGGGGTTCTTTGTATCTATTCTTAATTGTTTTATCTATTTTCCCCCACCCTATGGATCCACCCCTTTCTTGAAAGGGGAACATCGGTCCATTTTAAAATAAAGCCGACCCCAAAGGATAGAACATCAGAAAAGAACTATCACCCTGAATATCAAAGCTTATGTCTGTGTTATTCAGTTTCATCTTTGAAAAGGACTAAACCATGAAAACTATCCAAAGGAAAAAAAAAGGGAATCCCCATGATCTTTCCAAATGATGAGTATAATCAAATTTTAATGAACAATGTTCACCCTTCTGGATGGGTCAATCCAACCCCATCTGGAAAATATAACATGGTCGTCATCGGTGCGGGAACCGCGGGTTTGGTCACCGCAGCGATTTCGGCAGGGTTGGGAGCGAAGGTGGCTTTAATTGAGAGGCATTTGATGGGAGGGGATTGTCTCAATGTGGGGTGTGTACCCTCAAAAGGGGTAATCCGTGCAGCAAGGGTTTGGACGGATGTAAAGAATTCTGATCAATTTGGTGTGAATATCCCTGATGGGGTGAAATACGATTTTGGAAAGGCTATGGATAGGATGAGACGATTGCGATCCCGAATCAGCCATGGGGATTCTGCTCAACGGTATCAAAACATGGGGGTGGATGTGTTTATTGGGGAAGGGCGATTTTCAGGACCTGAAACGGTGGAGGTGGAGGGAAAAGTTTTGAAATTTTCACGGGCAGCCATCTGCACAGGGGCTCGAGCGGCTGCCCCTCCCATTCCCGGCCTTTCTGAGGCGGGATACTTAACCAATGAAACTATTTTTAATCTAACGGAGCTTCCTGCCCGCATGGCCGTCATTGGGGCGGGTCCCATTGGGTGTGAAATGGCACAATCTTTTTGTCGTTTTGGAAGTCAGGTTAGCCTTTTTGAATTGACGGATCATATCCTCCCTCGGGAGGATGCGGAGGCTGCCCAATGGGTCCAAGAACAAATGAAGCTCGATGGGGTTTGTTTAATTTTTCGATCCAAGGTGATTCGGATTGAGGCTCGGGGGAAAGAAAAAGTGGTGCAATACGAGGTTCATGGAAATCAAAAAGAATTGGTGGTGGATGAAATTTTAGTGGGCATTGGAAGGACGCCCAATGTGGAAGGCTTGGGCCTTGAAAAGGCAGGGGTGGAATATGATTTAAGAAAAGGGGTAAAGGTAAACGATAAACTCAAAACCACCCACCCGCGAATTTATGCAGCTGGGGATATCTGTTTTCCCTATAAATTTACTCACACGGCCGATGCTTTGGCCCAAATTGTAATCCAAAACGCACTTTTTCCACATCCTTTGGGTTTGGGGTATGCGTCCACTCATTCCCTAATTATTCCTTGGTGTACATTTACTGAACCGGAGATTGCTCATGTGGGCCTCTACCAGGGAGAAGCAGAGGGAAAAGGGATTGATGTGGAAACCTTTACGTTTGGTTTAGAGGAGGTGGACCGTGCAATTTTAGATGGAGAAGAGGATGGGTTTGCACGGGTTCATGTAAAAAAGGGGACGGATAAAATTGTGGGTGCTACGATTGTCGCCTCCCATGCAGGGGATATGATCAATGAAATTACCCTTGCCATGAAAGCGGGGGTAGGCCTTGCAACCATTGGTGGAACCATTTACCCCTATCCTACCCAAGCCGAGGTGATTAAAAAAGTCGCTAATTTATGGCGGAAGAGCACATTCACCCAAGGGAAAAAGAAATTTCTTAAGAGAATGTTTTCCTGGACCCGTTGAGCAATAAAGGGGAGAAAAGAAATAATTCTGGGGGAAAGCAAAAATTAAAATTCCTGTAAAAATTTTTTTAACTGGCAATTCCACGCCGCTTGCGGCGTGGGACGCAGTAGATCTGTTGTAGCGGGCCCTTCGACTTATCTCAGGATGGGCTTCCCAAAACCATCTCCACCCCCCACCTTCCCTCCCCCCATCGAGGGGGGAGGGAAGGTGGGGGGTTTTTTGATACCCCGCGGTCTTGCCGCGGGGAGCTTCATGTAAAAACCTTGGGTGTTTTCTAACCAAAAATATTTAAGTCCTACTTTATCTTGGATGACAAGCACTGGGTTTACCTCCAAGGTTTTTATTGTTCCATTTGTTTTTTAGAGGTTTTTTGGGTGGTTCCGGTTTTCCCGTTTTCAATTTCAAATCGGGTAATAATTTCTTGAATCTGTTGTTGGCTAAAAGGTTTGACTAAGAAACCTTTGACACCGCTTTGCATCGCTTCTTTCACATTTTCTTCGGTGCTGTATCCCGTCACGATGACAATGAAGGCCTGAGGGTCTAATGCTGTGATTCCTTTTATTGCATCCAAACCGTGTAAAACAGGCATTTTAATATCAATGAAAACAATATCAGGCCTTATTCGCTCAAACTGTTCAAGCGCCTCCTCACCGTTGGATGCTTCATTCACATTAGTATAGTTTAAGTGCCGCAGAATGGTTCTCAGGCTTACTCTTAAATTGGGAAGATCATCTACAATGAGAATACATGGGTCACTCACTGGGTTTTTAAGTTATTTTTCTTTTTCAAATCTGGTTTCAGTTGTTTACATACCAATTTTAGCCGTGAACCCATAACACGTCAACTTACTGAAAAAATTGATTAATTTTAAATTACCAGGAAAAAGCTCTGTGGGGGTTACCTCCTTTCCCTGGGATATTTTTAAAAAAATAGACAAAGAAGAATCATTGAATTGTACCGAATTAATATTTTTTAGCCCAGTACTTTACCATTTTTCTTTGGGTTAACAATAAGATGAACCTTTCTCACCTGTTAAAGCTGTGTGGTTTCCTTGCTTTCCTGTGGGTGGCTTTCCTTTTACTTCAATCCACTGATTTAGGTTTTTATCTTAGCCAGGACCGCATTATAAATTTTTTAGAATTTCTGGGCCCTTTTGCTCCCGTGGTTTTTACCCTTTTGATGGCTGTTGCGGTTGTGATCAGTCCTATCCCAAGTTTGCCCCTTGATTTTGCGGCAGGAGTTTTTTTCGGGCCCTTTTTGGGAACACTCTATGCAGTCAGTGGGGCGGAACTGGGGCAGTTTGCAGTTTCCTAATCGGAAGAGCTCTGGGCCGTGAGATGGTATCAAAGCTTTTTGGGATTGCAGTGGTTTTTTGTGAGAAATGCTCTGATCGCCATTTAGGGGTCTTGGTCCTGATAAGCCGCTTGTTTCCGATTTTCTCCTTTGACCTGATTAGTTATGGAGCGGGTTTAACCGGTATGTCCCTCAAGTGGTTTGCATTGGCGACCCTTTTGGGAATGATTCCCCCAACGTTTGCCCTGACCTATTTTGGGAAAAGCATTGTCATGGCTGATTGGCCTGTGGTTTTATTGGGAGGGGTTTTCGTAATCCTCTTTCTTTTTCTTCCAAAACTGATTAAAAGCCATCGGTCTTCCTGGTGGGCAAGGCTGTTACAGGGGGATCCCAGCAAAAGAGTTCCTGAAAATACAAAAAAAAATATCCAGGCCCCAACGGAAAATACGGTGAGTCAAACCTGTCCCCTATGTGGTGGACCTAAAGGTTAATTGTTTCTTGAGGGAAATGAAAATATATTTTAGGGCTGGGTTGATTTGCTTCCTAAGAGGGGGTTTTTTACGAATTTACATGACCCTTCGAGATTTGATGAATCCGATAAAATGATCCACGAGAATCGGATCAAGATCAGTTCCTTTATTTTCCTGCATTATACCGATTATTTTTTCAGCTTCCATGGCCGCGCGATAGGGGCGATTGCTCCTCATGGCATCAAATTGATCTGATATGGCGGTCAGTCGACTTGCAATATGCTGCGGTCGTTCCTGTTTCATGGTTGGGTACCCTTTGCAGTTGTATTTCAAATGGTGTTCATAAGCCACAATGGCGGCGATTTTTGGAACTTCAGGGTATTGAAGCAATAACATTGCCCCTTCAAGGGGGTGTCTTTGCATTTCCGCAAATTCCTCATCGGTCAGTTTCCCATCTTTATGAAGAACCTTCACAGAGACTTGGGTTTTTCCAACATCATGAAGTAAAGCCCCCATTCCAAATGCGTGGATCGCTTCCTTCGAAAAACCCAAAGACTGAGCTTGAGCCATTGTTAGGATAGAAAGGTTGATGGCATGAACATGGGTATATTCATCATAGGATTTGAGCTCTATAAACGGAATGAAAGAGTTAAAATTGTTAAACAGGGCCCTTTCGAGGCCCTGCATAATTCCATTGACATTGTCCATCAAGACATCCTGAGCGGTGTTCCAATCCATATAGATATCCCTCAGGGCTCTGGATTCTTCTGAAAATTTTGAGGTATTCAGAACGCTTTTTGAAATCGCAAATTCCAGATCTTTCGTCAAAGGCGTTTGTGTGTTTTCTTTGCTTTGATCCAAACCCAACTTGCCGAGTTCAATATGCAAGGATTGAAAAGAAAATGTTCCCTCTTCCGGATTGAAAGGGGAAGATAGAAAATCCACCAGGGATGAAATCTCTGGCAAGGTTAGCCCCTCGCGAAGGATGAGAATTTCGATTAAACGGTCATGGAATATCCGGATGATATCAGAGGGGCCTTGGTCTAGGGTGGTCATTAAGCAATCATCAATGTAAATCTGGTCCTCAATAAAAGCAAAGGTTCTCTTGTCACATTCTTGAAAAAGGGCTGGTAAAACCTCTCCGAGTTGTTCCATGGTTTTAATCAGCTGGGGATGGTTCTTAGGATACAAGGTCCGATCACGGAGGGTTTTGGTCAACATTCTCAGGAAATGTTCGGCAAGTTTCAACCCGTCTGTTGGGTTTGCAGCGCTCAAGACTTGAGGACCTCCTTCCTTTTTTAGAAAAATGAATTAACGAGTTGTTTGAACACCCCTGTCATTTAAATCTGAGAGCGTTTTGGCCAGTTCCTTTCGGAGTGCACGTTGACGTCTCCAGTTCCAAAACCGCAAAGCAAGCTGTTGTTTGAAGGATTGTAAAATCGGGATCCATTCCCCACCCCCATTTTTTCCGATGGTTTTTAAAATAGCCTGTTTTCGACCGAAAGAATCACCCCCCCATTTGGTGGTTTTAAGATAGTTCATCACCATGTCCATGGACCGGGTGTGTTTACTCATTAATAAAATAGAGGTTCCCGCCATGAAGACTTTATAGTCTTCATCTTTTAAGGATTGGGCCAGTCCCTGAAAAAAATATTCAGTATCGCGTCCCACTTCTCCCAATGCCTGCAGAGCGGCCACTTTTACGTTTGAGAAAGGGTTTTTCATGCATCCAACCATTTGAGGAAGAGCTTCTTTTGCTTTTAACTCTCTGAGAAGAACAAGCATATTGCGGACGACATACCATTTTTCGTTTTCTAGCCTTTTTACCACAATGGGAATTACTTTTTTCCCGCAATGGGTTATGATTTGAAGCAGCCGTTTTCTGACCGTAAGCGTTTCCTCTACCTCCAGCAGATCCAAGAGAGTGGGAATAATTTCATCCCCTGCAATGGCAAGGATTTCACTGAGCAGGTTGTCGTTTTTTCTGTCCTCCGGTCCGGAACTGGTTTGAAGGATTTGACTCATCAGTTCCGGGTTAAGAAATTTTTTTATTTGCCGTTGCATTAAACTCCGGTGGGTCTCCGGGCCATTTCGGTGTTGATCTAAAAGGATATGCAGTGTTTCAGGTAGAATTTTTTGGCGGGATGGGCCAACGCCTTCCTTGAGAAGTCTGTTTAAATAGTCTACACATTTTTCGTAACTTTCTTCGTGGCGGATGGGTCCCTCCAGCATTTCTAGTAGAATGAAGGCGAGATGCCGATTGTTGTTGGTTTCATCAAGGAAATCTTCATCGGAAGGCTGATCCCCTTTTCCCTCAATGGAACCCATTGCCAACTCCTCATCCAGTAAAGCCCTATAGGATTTGGGATAAAATTCCCGATCTGCATGACTGGTGAACAGTTCTTCCATCAAATCTTGGTGTCCTTCCAGTTTTGTTGTTAGTTGATCCTTGAGTTGATTGTTTCCTTCGGAAAGGGTGGTTAATTTTTTGAGGAGGCCCAGAATAGGGGAAGAAACCTTTTGATTTGAAAGATGGATTTGGTTCATGACCTCTCCCATTTGGGCGGGGGGCATATCCTCTATTAAATTCTCAAGCCCTGTATTGTTGTTGTGGATGTTTTCTATGCAAAAACGAAAAATATTTTCTCTAATTTCCGTTGGAAGATTGGTCATGAAGGTTCTGATATCTTTTTTTACTTCGGCTTCACTTTTTTTATCCAATTGGTGTTGTTTTCCTTGTTCCTGAATGAATCTTGCAATAACCCGTTCATAGGTTTGCGATTCATTTTTATTTTTTTTGCAAAGCATTTGAATCAAATTGGCCATTTTGGCTGAGTCTGCATGAAATTCCTTCTCCTCTAAAAGGGGTGCTTCCTCCGGGGATAGGGATCCCGTTTCACTTAAATTTTTAATCAACCCTTTCCAGAGACCTTCCCTTCTTCCATCCGAGTCTTGATTTAGGGGATTTTCATTCTTAGTTTCTTTGACGGCTTGGCCAAAACTGATATGTTTCAGAGAGATTAAGTTTGTATCCTCATGAAAAGCTTTTAAGGCCTCCTCCCTTTCAGGAAGGGTTATAGATCGACACTCGGCCACCAACTTCAGAAAACGGAAAATAACATCCTCCGTAACCCCTTTGTGAAAGATTACGCTGATTAAGTTGAGTTGATTAAGCATTCGGGCGAGTTCTCTAATGACCGGATTATTTTTCGCAATCAGATTTCCCTGATGAAGCAGTTCGTCTCTTGCAATCCCAATGGCAATTGACTCAGCCTCCAACAAAAGATTTTGAAATTGACAATCCAAATTTTTGACCAGTTTTGGGATAATGGGGTGTGACGAAGAATAAAAAGAAACCTTTCTGATTCCAACCTGAAGATCAATCAATGTATTGATCAGATGGTTAGGGTTGATTAAAGCGGTTGTTTGGCCTGGGGATTCCAAAGGAATTTCCTTTTTTTAATAGTTAAATTAAGCGGTTAGAAAGAAATTTATACATTTAAAGAATACCCGATAATTACTAGGTGTCAAGGAACCCTATTTGAGGTTTTTCTCTTCTAAGAACCTTTTTTGGGGTATTTGGACGGTCAAATTTCAAAGAGCCTGTTTCTTTGAGATTTGAGATCCGGGTTTTTAATTTTTGTGAAGGAAGTTGGATTACGAGCCCTTGAAATTAGTGCCAGAAGTGTTGAGTGTCAAGGAAAGATAGAAAAAGGCAACTTTAGGCATGACATATCAATTTTTGGGAGATGTTTTTCTTTGAAAAATTATTAAGGAAGGAGCAACCTCTAAATAATTTTTAAAGCGATCTTTTCTAACCATTTCTTAGTTCGGTCCAGAATGTTGAAGAAAAAAAGTTATATCCTTCTTTTTTTTCTAATTTTATTTGGACCCATTGGAACAACTTTAGATGCTAAAGAAAAAGAATTTGAATTTGAAACCATTGATCAAGGGATCGATTCAAAAATAACTACTTATCGGAGGGGGGTCATTCAAAATTCAATAGAATGGAAGGCGCTTTGGAAAGAACATCAGCATTCCGAACTTTCACTTCCTGTTGTTGATTTTCAGAAAGAAGGGGTAGTGGTTGTTTTTTTAGGGATTAAAGGTTCAGCCGGATATTCGGTTGAGATTTACAAAGTTGAAGAGCATGGAAGAGAACTTAAGATTTATTTTGAGGAATTAAAACCCGATCCAAACTGTATGGTTGCTCAAGTAATCACTTCGCCATTTCATATGGTTAGAATTTCAGCATCAGAAAAAGAATCGGTTTTCCTTGGAAGGGAGAAAATTCAAGATTGTCGAGGCAATTAATTTTAAAAAAAACATTTTTCGGGCCCCTAAAATTTTGGGAGGGCTTTTCAAATGAAAATCTTTATTCATAAAGACCGTTTCATAAAGTCGGGCTTTACAATGGGATTGATCTTAATTTTTTTAAACCTTCTGTTGGTTACCTCCTCGTCAAAAACCTATGCAATGATGGACCAGACCGGTTCTGGAAATGGGTCCCAAGGGAGAGCGGAAAACATTCAATTGGTGGATAACTATTTACCTAATGAGGTTCTCGTCAAATTTAAGGAGGAGAAAAATCTTTCAGTAGTTGAGAAAAGGCAATTCCATGATGAGGCCGATACAGAGGTCCTCTCTACTATTTCGGGATTGAAAGTTGAAAGAGTTCGCTCCAAAAAGGGAGAGACCGTAGAGGAATTAATGAACCGGTACAGGCAAAACCCCTTTGTGGAATATGTTGAACCCAACGGTTTATTTCAAATTCAATTAACCCCTAATGATACTCGGTTTTCTGAGTTATATGGGATGCATAATACTGGGCAGACAGGGGGAACAGTGGATGCGGACATTGACACCCCAGAAGCATGGGACATTCAAACAGGGACGGGAACAATTATTGTGGCCGATATTGACACTGGAGTGGATTACAATCATTCCGATTTGGCTGCGAATATGTGGACCAATTCAGGAGAGATTCCAAACAATGGGATTGATGACGATGGGAATGGGTTTGTAGATGATTACAGGGGTTGGGATTTTGTGAGTAATGATAATAATCCGATGGATGATCATGGACATGGAACTCACACTTCAGGGACCGTTGCAGCTGTTGGTAATAATGGGATTGGTGTTGCGGGTGTAACATGGAATGCTCAAATCATGCCTGTAAAGTTTTTAAATGCCAGTGGAGGCGGAACTTTTGCCGCGGGAGCCGCTGCAATTATATATGCTGCAGACATGGGGGCTCATATTTCCAGTAACAGCTGGGGTTGTGGACCTAGCTCGGGGTGCTTCTCCCAAGTCGTTGAAGATGCAATTGCCTACGCCAATACCAAGGGAATGCTTTTTATTGTTGCTGCTGGGAATTCAAACAATAATAACGATGGAACCATCTTCTATCCCTGTACTGCAAACCAACCCAATGTCATTTGTGTTGCTGCAACAGACCATAATGACCAAAAGGCAGGTTTTTCAAACTATGGAGCCACCACGGTTGATTTAGGGGCCCCGGGGGTGAATACCTTGAGCACTACTCCCAATAATACCTACTCAGTTTTTAGCGGGACCTCCATGGCAACCCCTCATGTGGCAGGAGCCGCAGCCCTTCTTCTTTCCCATTCGCCTTCTTTAACCGTTGATCAAGTTAGGTCGGCCCTTTTCAATCATGTTGACCTAATCCCTTCAATGGCTGGGCGGACAGTCACTGGGGGACGTCTCAATGTGGACAAGGCCATCCGTTCTCTGGATTTTACACCTCCAACGGTGGCTATTACTCAACCGATAGATGGAGATTTAATCCGAGGAACGGCAACCCTTGAAGCTTCCGCTTCTGATAATGTTGCCGTCGGCCAGGTCGAATTTTACCTTGATCCAGATTCAAACAATTTCCTGCTATGCATTGACAACGCTTCTCCTTATCAATGCTCTTTGGATACGACATTATTGTCAGATGGTCTTTATACCTTACAGGCTGTGGCAAAAGATACCTCCAACAATATAGGGACCAGCAATTTGATCACGGTTAGAGTAGACAACACTCCTCCAACCGTTTCTATTTCTTTTCCTTCCGAGGGATCAACTCACAGCGGTTTTGTTCTCATCACCGCCAGCGCAAATGATTCCAATGGAATAGGTTCCGTTCAGTTTTTTATTGATACAAATTCCCAATGTGTCGATACCAGTTCACCATTTGAATGCTCATGGGATACTTCAACATTTTTGGATGGGGTCCACACCCTTGCAGCGAAAACCTTTGATCTAGCAGGAAATACCGCCGTTTCCCTTCCCGTTACCGTTACCATTTCCAATCAAGGAAGCCCCGGAACCGGAAATATTTCAACATTGGCAGGAAATGGTATAAACAGTTTCTGCGGAGATGGAGATTTGGCACCCTTAGCCTGTTTAAGACAGCCTGAGGGGGTTGCCATGGATTATGAAGGAAACGTTTATATTGCCGATTCCAGAAATCATCGAATAAGAAAGGTAGATACCGATGGAACCATTACGACCTATGCTGGAAACGGGAATCGGGGTTATAGCGGAGACGGGGGTCCCGCAGATTTAGCCCGGTTGCGTTTTCCCTCAGGAGTGGCGGTGGATATAGCTGGGAATCTTTATATCGCAGATACGGGAAACCATCGAATTCGAAAGGTCGATACAGAGGGAATCATTAGTACGATAGCTGGAACCGGCAGTGGGGGTTTTAATGGGGATGGAGGACCGGCCACTTCCGCAAGACTGGATGAACCCAACGATGTGTTTGTGGATGGTAGCGGGAATGTTTATATTGCGGATACCGGAAACCAACGGATTAGAAGGGTGGACTCATCTGGGACCATTTCCACCATTGCGGGGATTGGGAATAGAGGTTTCAGTGGAGACGGTGGCCCTGCAACCAACGCAAGATTAAATAACCCGCGTGGTGTATCCTTGGATTCCCTTGGAAATCTTTATATTGCGGATTCAAACAACGACCGGATCCGAATCGTGAGCAGTTCAGGAATCATTGATACCTATGCTGGGACTGGAAATTCGGGTTTCAGCGGGGACGGTGGACCCGCAATTTTAGCCCAACTTCATCAACCTCGTGGCGTCGCCAGCCTTATCTCGGGGGAAATCCTTATTGGGGACCGTCAAAATAATAGAATCCGGTTGGTGGACCTTTCGGGAAACATCTCTACGGTGGCTGGAAACGGAGTTCCAGGATTCAGCGGGGATGGAGGGGATGCCACACAGGCGCAAATCAACCTTCCAAGAGGGGTCGCCATTACAGGAAACGGGTTCTTGATTGCTGATACCGAAAACAGCCGGGTTCGTCAAGTGACCGTTGCTCCCACCGGGGACATCACTCCTCCTACCGTGAGTATTACTTCACCCAATAATGGGGATACCGTTTTTTCAACCGTTACGGTATCAGCGACAGCAAGTGACAATGTGGGCGTTTCAAAGTTGGAGTTTTATTTGGATGATGTTCTCCAGTCGACGGTTTACGTATCACCCCTAACTTGGGATTGGAATACGACAACGGGTTCAAACGGTTCATTTGCGTTGACGGCAAAAGCGTATGATGGGGCAGGCAATGTAGGAACCAGTCTTCCGGTAACGGTGATCGTCAGGAATGGCCCGGATCTTGTTGTTCCGGATTTAAGTGATCCTCCGGCCTCTGTCAATGCGGGGGCTAGTTTTGTAGCATCATCCACAACAACCAATCAGGGAACGGAACCAACAGGTATTTTCACGGTGGGGTATTTCCTTTCTACGGATCCAATCATTTCGATCGGTGATATTTCAATTGGGTCAAGAACCATTTATGGCCTTTTACCCGATGAAGGCCATACGGGATCGGATTCATTAACTGTCCCCGCTACGGTTGCTTTTGGGACCTATTACTTTGGGGTGTGTACAGATATTGGTAATACGGTTACAGAATCGGATGAGACGAACAATTGCCGGGTGGCCTCAGGGACCATCCAAATCACCCAGCCTGACCTGGTGGAGACCAGTATTAGTAACCCGCCTGTTTCCGTTCCTATTGGTGGAAACTTTTCGGTTATGGATACAGTGGCAAATCAAGGAGATGGGCCTGGAAACAATATTACCATCCAATTCTATCTCTCCCCAGATTCTGAAATTGTTCCTTCTTCAGATCCAGGCATTACCGCCTCGGATATCCTCTTATCCGGAAATCGAACGGTTTCCATTCTTCCAGCAGGCCAAACCAGTACTGGAACAACTACCGTTACGGTTCCCACAACAGTTCCTATGGGAACCTACTATTTTGGGGCATGTGCCGATTCCCCGGATGTAGAAACCAAAAAAACCAATAACTGCCTGACGGCAGCAAGCCAGGTGACGATTACCGGTCCTGATTTAGTGATGACGGGTGTGAGTACCAGTACAACGAGTGTACCGATCGGGGGGAGTTTTACCTTAGCCGATACGGTCAAGAATCAGGGGACGACTACCACATCCAGCATTTTTTATGTTGGTCTGTATTTATCTGCGGATGCGATGATTACCACGGCTGATACACGGCTCAATACTCGTTATATCGGTGGTTTAGCCGCCGGGGTTAGCAGCAGCGGGAATAGCACGATGACGATCCCGACGAATATGGCTCCGGGAACGTACTATATCGGGGCGATTGCCGATTTTGATAATCGTCAGCCTGAGAGTGATGAGACCAATAACGCCTTGGCGGGGACAACGATTGAGATAACTCCATAAGAAGAGATTTTTTGAAGTCCTTCTTACTCCCCCATTAAATAAATAGGGGGAAAAGAAAAGCAGGCTTTGGAGGTTTCCGCTTAATTGGGGTTATTTTACAAATTTAGTTTAGTGAATTTTAATGATCAAGTTTGGCTTCAGTAAAGGATTCAGGTCCAATACCAGAAATTTTACAATATCGTGGATTTTTTTTTGAATTAGATTTTTCATGCCAAACGGTAACCATTTTGCCAGACAAAAGCGCTTCCACTGCTTGGGTATAATTTTGTTGGTGGTGCTCATTTGCCGGAGGGTTAATAAAACCTTTATCTCCTAAGAAGTTAAATTGGCAGGAACAGGGGCCGTTTGGTTTAAGAGTGAAAATCTGTTTTCCATCAATATCTGCAAAAATCCAGGTTATTTTTCCAGTGCAACCTGAGGCAGGATGAGCGTTTTTTGCAACACCAACAATCAATGCAAACATCGTCATAAAGGAAAGCATGACCAACAAAATTTGATTTTTTGTATCATTCAACCCATTCATTGCCCTGCCCTCCTTAATTTACACGTTAAACTTAATTTAGGATTTGAAAAAAATTCCAGGAATTGAATTGAAGGCCAGATCTCACAAATTGTCTTTTTCTTACCGATGACATTAAGTGACCCATTTAAAGAAATGATAAAGGTTTGATAAACCTTTTTAAGGGGATTGTTTAAATTTGAAATAATGCAGGGGGAATTTAGTAACTTAATGTTATTGTTAGGGTTTTTTTTTGTAAAATCTTGAAAAATGTCTTTATATTCTTGCATTCCAATCCCTCTCCCTTAGCCTAGAAGGCGCAAAAAAAGTTAAAAGTCTCGGTCTTGACAACGTTAATTGGGAGGTGTATTTTTTTAGTGATTATGCTTAACACCTCAATTTTAATCATGAAAGTTAGCCTGCTCTTCCTTTTCTTTTTTGGGGTTTTTCTGGGTGTGGTCCATGGAGAGTCCCAAAAAGTTCATACCATCCGAATTCAACCTGGAAGCTTTCAATTTTCACCGGATTCTATTCGCATCCAAACAGGTGAAACCGTTGAGTGGGTTAATGGGGATAAGGTTGAAGTCCATTTTCTCATTGATGATTTTCTTTCCATCCCCGGAACCCAACCCGAAATCGGGTCCAAAACCCTTGAACCGGGAGATATGACCCAGCACACTTTCTTGCGGCCTGGGAAATTTCCCTTTCAGTGTTTTTTCCATTTTCAACAACACGGCATGAAGGGTGTCGTTATTGTTGAAGGGGAGAATCTGGATCCCTTACCCTTCTGAACTGTTTCAACCCAGATTGTATTGTTGAAAGGTCCCGTCTTTGTTTTACCCCCCCTTTTTTTCTTTTGAGCATTTTCTGATTTTGGATTGACCCTCCTTTTCCATTTGGGTTTCCGGTGATGTTGTCAGCGGAGATGTTTCCTTTTTTGTTTTGTCTTTTTGGAGCATTTAAAACTTCTTTGAAAAGTTGAGTATATAGGTCTTAGGGGTTTCCTTTACCCTCACTTTCGGAACGACAATCTCCTTTACTGTATTCTCTATTGCATGTTATGCTTCTCGTTTACCTATTAAAATGGGAAGCATTTAAGGTGTTTTTTTGTGAATGATATGGAAAAAAAAACCATCCTGGTTAAAGGGGCCCGAGAACATAATCTAAAAAATCTTGATGTAGAGATTCCCCGAAACCAATTCGTGGTAATTACCGGAATGAGCGGTTCGGGAAAATCTTCCTTAGCTTTTGACACGATTTATGCGGAGGGGCAGAGACGGTATGTAGAATCCCTTTCCGCTTATGCCCGGCAATTCCTCGAGCAGATGGATAAACCGGATGTGGATTCCATCGAAGGCCTTTCACCTGCAATTTCCATCGAACAGAAAACCACCAGTAAAAATCCCCGGTCAACAGTGGGAACCGTTACCGAAGTTTATGATTATCTTAGACTCCTTTTTGCAAGAGTGGGGAGACCTTACTGCTATACCTGTGGAAAAGAAATTACGGCCCAAACCATTGAGCAAATGGTGGATTCATTAATGCTTTTAAAACCGGGAATTCGAATTCAAATTATGGCCCCCATTGTTAGGGGAAGAAAGGGGGAATATAAAAAAGAGCTCCAACAGATGCAAAAAAGCGGGTTTATCCGAGCCCGGATTGACGGAACCCTTTATGACCTATCCCAGGAAATTCAACTTCAAAAAAATAAAAAACACACCATTGAAATAATTGTGGACCGCTTAACGATTAAAGATGGAGTGGAAAAACGCTTGGCGGATTCCCTGGAACTGGCTCTGAAGCTTACCCAAGGGGTGGTTCTGATCAACCAGGAAGGGGTTGGGGATTCCCTTTACAGCGAGCGTTTGGCCTGCATTGATTGCGGGGTCAGCTACCCGGAATTAACCCCCAGGATCTTTTCTTTTAATAGCCCTCATGGGGCCTGTCCGGAGTGTGATGGTTTGGGAACTAAAATGGATTTGGATCCCGGATTAATCGTTTCCAACCCCGATCTCTCCATTCGTGAAGGGGCTATTCGTCCCTGGGAAAAAAGAAGTTCGGTCTTTTACTATCAAATGTTAGAATCGCTTGCCCAGCATTATGGGTTTGATTTAAAGGTCCCCTTTAACCGGCTGACGGAGGAGCATCGCCAAGTCCTGCTTTTTGGATCTGGAAAGGAGGAAATTAAATTTTATTATGAGCGGGAAGGACGACGACATTTCTACAACAAACCTTTTGAAGGCATTATCGGAAACCTTGCCCGCCGGTACCGGGAAACGGATTCGGCCTATATCCGCGAAGAAATTTCTGAATTTATGGGTCGCCATCCCTGTCCTCATTGCCACGGAAATCGACTCAAAAAAGAAAGTCTTTCGGTAAAAATTTCCGGGAAATCCATTGCAGAGGTTTCCCGCTTATCGATTCAAGAAGCCCATGTCTTTTTTCTGGATCTTAATTTAAATGAGAGGGAAAGGGTGATTGCCTCTCCTATCCTAAAAGAAATTAAAGAGCGTTTGGGTTTTTTAAAAAATGTGGGACTGGAATATTTGACACTGGATCGGACCGCAGCAACGCTTTCTGGGGGTGAAGGTCAACGGATTCGTTTGGCCACACAGATCGGATCCAGCCTGGTTGGAGTGCTTTATATATTAGATGAACCCAGCATTGGGCTCCATCAAAGGGATAATGTTCGACTTTTGAAAACTTTGAAAAAACTCCAGGATTTGGGGAATACGGTTTTGGTGGTGGAACATGATGAAGAAACCATTCAATCCTGCGATTACGTGATTGATATGGGGCCTGGTGCCGGAATTCATGGGGGACAAATCGTGGCCCAAGGGAAGCCCTCAGAGATTATGGCGAATCCAAAGTCCTTAACGGGAAAATACCTTCGTAGGGAATTGGTTATTTCGGTACCGAAACGGCATCGGTCCCCAAGGCGTTTTCTTAACCTCCTGGGGGCTCGAGAGAATAACTTGAAAAATATCGATGTCAAAATCCCATTGGGTCTATTAACAACGGTCACGGGGGTTTCGGGGTCTGGGAAAAGTACGTTAATTTTTGAGGTTCTTTACAAACATTTAGCGCAAAAATTCTATCGGTCCTCTGATAAACCCGGAGAGTGCAGGGAGATTCAAGGTATTGAGGAAATTGATAAGGTCATTAATATTGATCAATCCCCTCTCGGACGGACCCCGCGATCCAATCCTGCCACTTATACAGGTTTATTTAACCATATCCGGGATCTTTTTTCTCAACTTCAAGAATCGAAAATGCGTGGCTACCTTCCTGGGCGTTACAGTTTTAATGTTAAAGGAGGGCGGTGTGAGGCTTGTCAGGGGGATGGGCTCATTAAAATTGAAATGCATTTTTTGCCTGATCTTTATGTAACCTGTGAAGTGTGTAAAGGAAAGCGGTATAACCGTGAAACGTTGGATATTCGATATAAAGGTAAGAATATTGCTGAGGTTTTGGAGATGACGGTTGATCAAAACCGATTTTTTTTCCAACACATTCCAATGATCCGAAACAAATTGGATACCCTTTGGGAGGTTGGTTTGGGGTATATCACGTTGGGACAGTCCGCAACCACCTTATCAGGGGGGGAAGCCCAACGGGTCAAACTCGCCAAAGAGCTTTCAAAACGTGAAACCGGCATGACCCTTTACATTTTGGATGAGCCAACCACGGGATTACATTTTGCGGATATTCAAAAGTTGTTGGATGTTCTCAACCGCTTGGTGGAAGCAGGTAATACGGTGGTGGTGATTGAACACAATCTGGATGTAATAAAAAATGCGGATTACATTATTGATTTGGGGCCAGAGGGAGGTGAGCGGGGAGGAGAAGTGATTGCACAGGGTACCCCGGAAGCGATCAGCCGCATGAACCATTCCTACACGGGGCAATTTTTGCGGAAGATGTATCAGGAATCCGAACGCTTAAAAGCCCAGGTGGCATCGGGATGAATTTTGCCAGGGGAGAAAAATTGCGGATTTTAATCCTAGGACACCTCTTATCTTTGGTTTTAGGAGGAGTAATTCTTTGGTTTTGTTTTCAGGCAGAGGTCCCCACCGGGCTTGAAAGTAAGGTGGTTCCATATCAACGTCAGGATAGGGATACGCACACCTCTCCAGAATTTAGAAATCTATCCCCCCATTCCACTTCCCCGGTTCATTCAAAAGGAACATCCCTTCTTGTGGGCCAAATTGATGACATGCGGAAGCGTTTTAGGAAGGACCCAAAAGATCTAGAGGCATTGGTTTATCTTGGAAATGCCAATTTTGATATTCAACGGTTTGATCAGGCCAGGGATCTGTATTTGAAAGCCCTGGAAGTGGATCCAAATAACGCGCATGTGCGAACCGATTTGGCCAGTTGTTTTCGCAACCTTGGAGAGAGTGATCGAGCCATCCGTGAATTAATGAAAGTGATTGAAATTGAGCCTTCTCACGCAACTGCGCTTTATAATTTGGGGGTTATTTTTCTTAATGATAAAAAAGATCCCACGGAAGCCATTCGATTTTGGGAAGCTTTTGCCCGGGAATATCCTCAAAGTGCAATGAGTGCAGGGCTAAACCAAAAAATCAACCAGCTAAAAAAGGAAAGTCCATAAAGATATTCTAATGATCCGTTTTTTGATCATTCCCATTATCTTCTCTTTAGGATTCCTCATTTTGTGGGGAATATGGCGAGTTTTGTTTTCGTCTCTAAAGACTTCCCATCAAAGGAAAAAGGATGTTAGCCAAATTAAGGGATCTGATATGGTGTTAGATCCGGTATGCCAAACCTACCTTCCGAAAGAGCGGGCTATTCATGAAAGCCTTGGAAAAGAAGATTATTATTTTTGCGGTCAGGAATGTTTGAAACAGTTCCGTGAAAAACAAAAAAAATAAGAAGGGGTTTTAAAATTTTTATAAGGAGGTGGAATGAAAAGTTTCTGGTCGGATAAAGAAGCAAACCGCCTGAAGGGTTTAGATCTACTATTGTATACTACGCGGTTAATTGGAAAAAACACAAACCTCGTGGTGTGGGGTGGAGGAAATTCATCCATGAAGGTGACGGGCAAGGACCACACAGGCCGTTCTCTGCGAATTCTTTGGATCAAAGGGAGTGGGTCTGATATGAAAAGCATGACCGCAAAGCAGTTTGCTCCCCTTCGTTTGGATGAATTGCTCCCTTTGATGCGTTTGGATCACCTTTCCGATGAGGAAATGGTGGCCTATCAAGCCAAGTGTTCCTTGGATCCCACGGCTCCAAAGGCTTCCATTGAAACCTTGCTTCATGCCTTTATTCCTTCACCTCATATTTATCATACCCATGCAGATGCCATTTGTTCTCTGACGGATACACCCAAGAGTCGAGAAATGATTAAAAAAGTTTTCGGCGATAGGGTGGGAATGGTTCGTTATATTCGGCCAGGATTTAGCCTATCCAAGTGGGTTGGCCAAGCGGTTCAATCCAACCCTCACCTGGAGGGGCTTATTCTGGATAAGCATGGCCTCATTACCTGGGGAGATACTGCCAAGGAAGCCTATTTGGGCACAATCCATTTGGTGACAAGGGCCGAAAGGTTCATCCAGGGCCGGCAAAAACGTAAAAGTTCTTTTTGGGGAAGTAAATTCAAGAGTGTTTCTTCCGCTCAGCGTTCCGAAGCGGTGGTTGCTCTGGCCCCAACAATTCGAGGAGAAATCAGTCACAACCAACGAATGATTCTTTTTTGGGACCATTCCCCTTCAGTGATGGAATTTGTCAATTCAAAGCATTCTAAGCAGTTGTCTCAAATTGGTCCTTTTACGCCGGATCACTTGATGCATATTAAACCCAAGCCCCTTTTTTTGGACCTTTCCGAGGTGCCCAACTCCAAAAATTATAATCGTTTCCGTACACTTCTTCGACGTGCCCTTTCCCAATATCGAAAAAGTTATGAAGCCTATTTCCAGCGGTACAGGAGTCCTGGGGTTACCATGTTGGACCCAAACCCACGGGTGATTTTAATTCCTGGGGTTGGAATGGCCAGCATTGGGAAAGACCCTAAGTCTGCAACCATTACTCGGGATATATATCTTCATACCATAGGGGTCATTAAAGCGGCAACTGCTTTGGACAGTTTTGTCTCAATAACGCCTAGGGAAATTTGTGATTTTGAGTATTGGCCCATGGAGAATTTTAAATTAACCCTATTGCCTCCTGAAAAAGCGTTTTCACGTCAAGTGGCCATGGTCACGGGGGCGGCCCGAGGAATTGGAAAAGTAATTGCCGAACGGCTTCTTGAGGAAGGGGCCGTGGTGGCCCTGACCGATTTAGATGCCCGCCGGTTAAAACAGGCAGATGAGGAGTTTTCCTCCCGGTTTGGCCGGTCCCAAGTGTTGGCCCTTAAAATGGATGTCACCGAACCAAAGGATGTCCAAGGGGGTTTTGAAAAAATCATTCAAGCCTACGGGGGAATCGACCTTTTGGTTTCCAATGCAGGGATTGCCCGATCCTGTCCCATCGACCGACTTTCGCTGGAGGATTGGGAATTGAGCCTCGAAGTCAATGCCACCGGTCATTTTTTGGTAGCCCAACAAGCGGTTCGTATTTTTAAAGCACAAGGGATTGGGGGTAATATTGTTTTTATTTCAACGAAAAATGTTTTGGCTCCTGGAAAAGATTTTGGCGCCTATTCCGCTTCAAAAGCCGCGGAGGCCCAATTGGCCCGAATTCTGGCAATTGAAAACGGGGAGTTTGGAGTCCGGGTAAATATGATCAATCCCGATGGAGTATTTTTAGACTCAGGTCTTTGGAATCAAGCGATTCGAAAAGAGCGTGCCCGAGCCCACGGCATTTCTCTTTCGGAGGTGGAAAATTTTTATGCCAAACGCAATCTCCTAAAAGAAAAAGTTTTCCCTCGGGATGTGGCCGAGGCCGTCTTATTTTTAGCCTCCAAACGTGCGTCCAAAACCACAGGGACTATTTTCCCAGTGGATGGGGGTGTGAAAGAGGCTTTTCCCCGGTAGGGATAGTCCCCTTCTTTTTCCAAACCCTGATGGGCCATCACGGGTTCCAAAGATGTGTTTGATTCATCAAAATTTCCCCCCCCCCGGAAAGTCTTCCCCTCCAAAGTATCAATCAAGTGTGATATTTAAAGGGTTTCAGAGGGGTCTGACCCCTTAACGGTTTGTCCTCGTGTAAGAGGGTTGGATTATTAATGAGGGCGTCAAAATAACCTTGTACAATATTCCCCTCTCTGTTTCTCATGAGGTTCATAATGTTTTTTATGTTTTAATTCGGGTTTCTGTTTTCTTGACAACTTTAGGGGGGATGATTATAGTGTGGCCGAGGAGGAACCATGCAACCCCAGGGATTCATTCGAAAGCGGAGAATTGGAGAGCTTTTGGCAGATCAAGGGATCATCGGGAGCACGGAATTAGAAAGAGCCCTAGGCGAACAAAAGCGAACAGGAAAACGGATTGGGGAAACGATGGTCATCTTGAATTTTCTTTCCGAAAGCGAATTGGCACAGGGGTTGTCATCCCAATTAGGGTTTCCTTTTTTAAATTTGGACCAAACCGAGATTTCTCCGGAGGCTTTACTCCTGGTTCCCGAATCTCTAGCTAGGAAATACCTGGTGGTTCCCGTTCAGGTGGAACGAAAACATTTAACCGTTGCCATGGTGGATCCCCTGTCTTACGAAGCCATCAATGATTTGGTTTTCTGTTGCGGGTATTCGGTTCGTCCTGTGATTTCTACCCCGCGAGATATTCTTCGGACCATTAATCGATTTTATCATGTTGAGGGTTTTTCAGATGACATCGCCAAAATTCAGAGAGAAGGGGAGTTTGGTTTTGATTCCCCGAACAGACTGGATAATAACCAAGCGGATGAACTCGCCAGGTCTATTCAACATGCCCCGGTGGTCCGAATGGTTAACGGAATTTTGGACCGGGCGATCCATTCCAAAGCCAGTGATATTCATTTAGAGCCCCGTGACCAACATATGGTGGTTCGGTTTCGAGTAGATGGTTTGCTCCAACGTGTGATCACTCTCCCCAAATGGTCTCATGGACCCCTCACCTCTCGGATTAAGGTCTTGTCCAAGCTGGATATTGCTGAAAAGAGACTGCCACAGGATGGAACATTCCGTGTACCTTTAAAAGGGCAAGGAATCGATATTCGGGTGGCGACCCTTCCCACACAGTATGGAGAAAAGGTGGTAATGAGAATCCTGGATTCATCTCAATCTTCTCCTTCTCTTGATGGGTTGGGTTTTTCCGATAATGCATTGGAAAAAATTAAACGCCAATTAAGCCATAGAAGTGGAATCATTTTGGTTACCGGGCCTACTGGCTGTGGTAAAACCACAACGTTGTATGCCATGATCAACGCTTTGCGGGATGAATCCAATAACATTGTTACCGTAGAGGACCCTATTGAGTATTGTTTTGAGGGGATCAATCAAACCCAGGTGAATCCTGAAATTGGTCTCAGTTTTGCCACCTGCCTTCGTTCTATCCTTCGGCAAGATCCTAATATTATTTTGTTAGGGGAAATTCGAGATTTAGAAACCGCCGAAGTTGCGTTCCGGGCAGCGATGACCGGGCATTTGGTTCTTTCTACTCTACACACTCGGGATGCGGCTTCATCGGTCATCCGCTTGATCGATTTGGGAGTTCCTCCTTATTTGGTTTCAAGCCTTCTGGTGGGAGTCATTGCCCAACGCTTGGTTCGCTCTTTATGTTCTTTTTGTCGAATTGAGGATGTTCCCGGTCCATCATTATTACTGAGGCTCGGTCTTCAGGAAAAAAACCTTGAGAATTATTCTTTTTATAGGGGCCAGGGATGTCAAGGGTGCGGAGAACAGGGATATAAAGGACGCTTGGGTTTGTTTGAAATCATGGAACTTGGCCCAAGGATTAGGGATTTGATCCTGAAAGGATGTTCGGGTGTAGAACTTCGGGAGGAAGCCATCTCACAAGGCATGTCCAACTTGGGGGAAGAGGGTTTAAAAAAAGTAAAGACCGGTCAAACCTCGTTGTCCGAGCTTTACCGTGTGATTGATGTTGAAAATCATATGCCGGTTTATTGCCAAGGTTGTGGGGAGACGTTGTCTTCTCATTTTCGTTCCTGCCCTTTGTGTGGTCTCTCTTTAAATTTTAGTTGTAGGATTTGTGGAAAAACATTGCGAAGTCATTGGAAGATCTGCCCATACTGTTCCGGTCAACCAGGGTAAGAACCGGTCAAGCAATTCGATGGAGGACGAGAATGGAAATTCAAGAAGAGCAAACTTCTTATAAAAAAGTTAAGGTGCGTGTCAATCTTTCTGGAAGTCGTTATGTTGGTTACGTTCGGGTTTACTCACCCAAAACCCGGATATCCGATGTATTAAACGAAAAGAAACAATTTATGACACTTTTGGAAGTAGATTCCATGGAACCCATTGAAAAAGGGGCCTTGTTGGTTATTAATAAAAACCTTATTTCTTATGTCCAGGCAATGGAAGAATTTAAGCGAAATTATAGCGTCGTTCACACCGGCCGGTTTGTTGGGGTCAAAGTCCGTGCTGTTGAATATCAAATAGGCGGAGAGGTTTTCTTGCCCGCCCATATTATCGGGGAGGACCCTGCTGAATTTTTGAGCCTAACCCCCTATTTTCTGAATGTAAAAAATGCATCCATTAAAGGAACCAGTGAAAGATATAATTTTATGGCGGTTTCTAAAAACCAAATCCGATCCATTGAAATTGGTCATTCAGGTTAAAAACCTTCTATTTGGATTTTTCTTTTCCAAATTTATATCATGGTGATGTTTCGTGGGGAAATTATCTTCTCAACCCAATCAAAGAAAACTCCTTTGCGAGTTTCTCCGCCTGTTTTACGAAAAAGGGTGGGTTTCGGGAACGGGGGGAGGCATTTGCACTGTTGGAAAGGGAGGAGAAATTATAATGGCCCCAACGGGTGTCCACAAGGAACGTGTGGAACCTCACCACCTTTTTACGGTGCATCCTTCCAGTGGAGATATTCTTCGTTTTCCAAAAGACAAATCCCTGAGATTATCTGAATGTAGTCCCATCTTCTGTTCTTTGGTCAAAAATCGGAATGCCGGTTCTGTTATGCATAGCCATGCATTATCTGCTGTTCTAGCCGGGGATTTGGCTTTGGGAAATGCTCACGTGGTGATAGAAGGGTTTGAAATGTTAAAGGGAATTAAAGGGGTCAACAACCATGACAAACATTTGGTTCCAGTCATTTTTAACACCCCCCAAGAATCCGAGCTCCTCCAACAGATTCATGACATTTTAAAAAATGAAGCTTACCAAGATATTTTTGCCATTTTGGTAAGAGATCATGGGGCTTATATATGGGGAGACAATATTTGGGAAGCCAAGCGTCATGCGGAGGTTTATCATTTTTTATTTGAGGCGACGGTTTCCCGCGTGAAAAACCTTCCATCGAGTTTAAAAAACCTTTGAGCGTGAAAATATTGGTTTGAGAAGGACCCGGGGTTGTCTTGGATTTTGCTTAAATTTAAATTTCAGTTTTTTTTAAACCCTTTCCCTTTTTTTTCTTTCATTGAGGTATCGTTCCATTTGAGTTTTGGATCGGGTGTTCAAGACATTTTCTTTGGAAAGCCATCCCTTCCTTGCAATTCCCACCCCGATGGGAATCACTTTTAATCCCTCCAAGCTATGAGCATCGGGGTTAATACAAATTTGAACTCCTTTTTGTTTGACCTGCCTCCCAAAACGCCAATCCAAGTCCAGGCGGTGAGGATTCGCATTCATTTCAATGGCAACCCCATATTCATTCGCGGCGTCTAAGATCTTATTCATATTGAGGGGAAAAGGGTTCCGGGATAAAAGCAATCGACCGGTGGGGTGACCCAGGATAGTGATATATGGATTTTGCATTCCCCTTAGAACCCGGGCAGTCATTTCTGATTCGTTCATATTGAAACGGCTGTGGACGGAGCCAATAACAAAATCGAAGGTTTCCAAGACTTCATCGGGATAATCCAGTGAGCCATCGGGTAAAATGTCTGATTCAATTCCTTTAAAAATTCGAATTCCACGTACTTTTTGTTGTAGCGCTTCAATTTCCTGGTGTTGCCTTTTGATTCTTTCAATTTCCAGCCCATGAGCATAAAATGCTGTACGGCTGTGATCGGAAATCCCAATATACTCATATCCCAAAGCTTGAGCTCCCTCTACCATCTCGCGAAGTGATCCGCTGCCATCACTTTCCCTGGTATGATTGTGAAAAATTCCTCGGATATCTCGTACCTGGACCAGTTTAGGAAGGGTTCCCGAAGCCGCGGCTTCAATTTCTCCCATTCCCTCTCGAAGTTCCGGGGGAATAAAAGGGAGTCCCAATGCCGAGAAAATGGAAGGCTCATCTTTACATTCGATTTTGGTTTCGTTTCTAAAGAGGCCATATTCATTCATTAGAATGCCCATGCTTTTTGCCCTCCCCCGGAGAGCAGTATTGTGTTCCTTACTTCCGGTGGAATGGTGAAGCGCAAAGGGAAATTCGGAAAGGCTTACTGTCCTGCAATCCACAGAAATTCCGGACTTTAATTGAACAACGGATTTGGTTTCTCCGTGAGCAGTGATTTTTTCCACTTGGGGCAAATGGGTGAAATATTCCATGACCTGGGAGGAATGATCTGTTCCGATGATAATATCAATATCTTTAACGATTTCTTTCCTACGCCTCAGACTTCCGGCTAAACTGATTTCCTGAACATGTTTTTGTTTTTGCATTTCATCTAGAATGGCAAGGGCGTCTGCCTCCGCCTCTGCAAAAAGGTGTTGGCCTAAATTTTTTTGGAGGAATCGGATGCCGTCTTTAATTTTTTCCTGCATTATTTTCCCAAACCCCTCCAAACCCACCAATCGATTTTCAATACAGGCGTATTCCAGCTCTCCCAGGTTTTTAATTCCCAATTTTTCGTAAAAGGTTTTCACCTTTTTGGGACCAAGTCCTGGAATTTTAAGAATATCAAAAAGCCCGTGCGGGATTGAATTCTTCAGTTCATCATAGTAGGAAAGTTTTCCCGTTTGAACCAATTCGGTAATTTTTTTTGCCAATGCCTCTCCAATTCCCTTGACTTTTTGAATCTCCCCACGTGTGATCATAGCGTTTAGGTCTTCGCCTAAAAGACCAATGGTCCGGGCGGCATTGAGGTAAGCTCTATACTTAAACGGATTCTCCCCTTTCAACTCCAGGAGAATTGCAATTTCTTCTAGTACCTCCGCGACTTCTTTTGGGGTCATTTCTTTTTTCCTTGTTGGAAGACGGGATTGATTGTTTTTTCAATGGGGTCCTTGGCCCAATGCAAATGCGCTTTGACCAATGGATCGGATTCTTGTTCTAAGGCTTCCTGTGCAAAGGAATGGGCTCCTCCTGCCTCATGTTGATTTTGAAGAACCACTGCCCCATTTCGGAGCAATCCCTTGCGTTTTGGCCGTAGTAAAGGGGTCCGATGGAGTTGTTTTTTGAAGTCGGCCTCTGTTTTAATGGAGAAAAGGGCCTTCAAGGATAAGAAGGGTCCGACCCCTTCGGAGGGTTGAAAAGCTTTTTCTTTTGTCTGAACCGGTTGGGAATTAAATGGGCAAACCTCTTGACAGATGTCACATCCAAAAACCCAATTTTCCATATAAGGCCGAATATTTGGGTCTATGAGTCCCTTATTCTCAATGGTCAGATAGGAAATACATCGGCGGGCGTCCAGTGCGTAAGGGGCTACAAGGGCACCCGTGGGACAAGCATCCAAGCAAAGTCTGCAATTACCGCAACGATTAATCTCGGGTTGATTGTCTTCAATCTCGAGATTCGTCAAGAGTACCGCCAAAAAGATCCATGACCCAAACGCGTTTGAGATCAATAAAGTATTTTTCCCGATAAAACCCAATCCCGCCCTCTGAGCCAACGCTTTTTCCAAAACGGGCCCATAATCCACATACCATCGGGTTTCCAATCCATTTCCCCACTGTTTTCGGAGGGAACTCTCAAATTGTTTTAGACGGGCCTCAAAAATTAAGTGATAATCCTTTCCCCAGGCGTATCTTGAGACCTGTCCTTTCAACCCGTCCAATTTTTCCTGCGAAGGAGGCGGCTCTTTTTCCGAATAGGAATAATAGTTTAACCCCAATACGATGGTGCTTTTTGCTGACGGGAGGATTTGTGTGGGCCTTGCCCTTTTTTGAGGGATCCGAGACATGTAAGCCATATCCCCTGAGAACCCCTTTTGAATCCATTTCAACAAATAATTTTCATCGGTTTCTAAGGGATCAGCAGTGGTTATTCCCACCAGGTCAAAACCCGTTTCCAAGCCGAGGAATTTTATGCTTTCAGAGGGAATCATCGGTTAATACTTTCAATCTTTTAAATTCTAGATTCAATAGGCAATATACTACGGTTTGAAGGTGGTTGAAAAGGGCTTCTTTTTCCCCTGGAAGAGTGATATCAGAAAATGCCGGGTAATTTTGTTTTGAGTTTCTCTCTCGTCTTTGTTATAGTATACTGTCTTTATTTTAATCCATTTCTTTTTTCGTTGAGAGGAAGATCGGGTTAGAATTTCCAATCGTGAAAAAGAAAACCTTTTTTAAAAATGAAATAGGCTTCTCATTGCTTGTTCAGTGTGGAATTTATTTTTTTCTTTCGGCTTTCTTTTTTTATCAAGTTTTCCCACCTAACGGGAGATGATCCCTCAATGGTTTTTTCTCTTTTCCTCTTTAACAGAAAGACCCATGGGATTTTCCCTGTTGGGGTAAACCCCAAAGAGCCGCAGGACCTAAACCGAATGGAGTGGTCATCGGTTGGCAGATAACCTTATTTATATTCCAATCGTCAACTTTAACCACCGACTTTCGAAGGAATATGAACTCGGTGAGGGGTTTAGTCTTGTCAAATTCCCTAAAAAATTTGATGTGGATTATAGGACCTTCGGACATAGCTATTTCAAGCGCCATTATGGAGACCAATTTATAAAGGAGGCAAAGGATGCCTATTGCTTGAGATATGATTGGCCTGGCGAGGGGTTTCGTTCTATTCAGGAAATGATCTATAAAGCGGAGGATCCTGCCATTACCTTTTTAATTGCCCTTCGAGTGGTTCAATCTTGTAGTGCAGGTTTTAAAATGATATTTCATACCCCTTCTTTAAAAGAAAAATTTCCGTTTGATTTTGCAGAGTATCGGATGATAGGGTTTCAGATTCGGACCTCTAAAGCCATCCACCGTTTTGTTGAAGAAGATATCTTTGCGGCAAAAGAGTTTTTTAATAAACTTCTCCATTTACTGAAAAATGAATATAAGTACAGGCGAATTTTCAATACGCTGCGTTATTTTGACCTAGGTTACCGCAGTGCCAATGTTGATTCCAGGGTCATTTATTTTACCATTGCTTTAGAGGTTTTATATAAACCAAGTAGGGGAAAAATTACACGGGTGATGGCTCAAAGGTTATCCCATTTTCTTGGAAAAGATAAAAAAGAAAGAGATCTTTTAACGGAGAAAACGTTCGAGATGATGAATTTTAAGGCTCGGTTGACTCACGGGGATATGACCTATTTCGATATTTCCCGCCCTGAACGGATACAATTGGTTCAGGAAGAAGAGGAGGTTCTCCGGAGAACGCTTCAAAAAATTTTGAAAAATAACGACCTCATTGAAATGTTTTCTAATCTACAAAGCCGGGAAGAATTTTTTGAGGGGGGAATAACTTAACGCTTTCTTCCCACGGTTGAAATGATGGAAGAAAGAGTTGGAAATGCAAATCAATAATAAAAGGGTCCCATCGTCTAGCGGCCTAGGACGCTGGCCTCTCACGCCGGAAACACGGGTTCGATCCCCGTTGGGACCACCAATTCCCTTTTTCTCTTATTGTTTTGAAACCCTTCTTGAAATGGATTCATTACCTTTCCAGTTCCTTTTTGATTGATCCAATTTAACCTTCGACCTTACTTAAAGTTAGCCGGCCCCCGCCCCTTTTTTATAGGGGAGGAAAAGTTGTGGGAATTCTGGTTAGTTTTTTTCTTTTTTAAGAAAATCGCCCCTTTTGATTGAACGTGGTAAAATGAAAAGGAGTTTCTTTAAAAAAATTTTTCTTTTCGACTGATGGTAAGGAATTTCTGGGGGAAACCCCCTCAGGGGCCATCCCTCTAAGAGAAGAAGGGATCTATTAAAGCGTTAATGGGATAGTGGAACGGGGCGAAAATAGGGGATAGTAAGTTTCTTTTAAAAACTTTTCAAAATCCGACCCACCTTAAAAATTGGCTTTGGTAAGGAGACCCGGATCATTGCGGTTTTCTGTAAAGGGGGGAGAAAAATGTTGTGAGAAAAATTGTTCAATGCCTTTTTTTAATTTTAAGCCTTCAATGGATTTGGGTTCCGGCCCCCGATGCACGGGTACATCTGAGTTTTAGTGATCATCAATTGGGCCCCCCTTCTAATTTATTTTTACACTATTTTAGGGAACCGCAAGATTTTGAATTTCTCGACCTTTCCCCTGGAAGGTTTCCTCTTTCCGCTCAGGTGGGTTCGGATCCTGAAGCACCTGTGTCGAGTGACCTTCCTTTTAGTCAGGAAGATCAGGATGGTTTCTTTGATGAGGATTTTGGCGCGGAGTTTGAAAAAGAATTTGAAATTGGGGCCAATTCCGGGGCTTTTGATCCTCTCAGTGGGTATAACCGTTTTATGACTCAGGTCAATGACACGTTTTATTTTTACCTTTTAAAACCCATCGCCCGGGGTTACCGTTTTGTATTCCCGGAAATGTTTAGGATATCCATCAGCCGGTTTTTTAATAACCTCCTATTTCCTATGCATTTTGTAAATAATATTTTACAATTAAAATTCAAACAGGCCGGGGTTGAATTAGTACGGTTTGGGGTAAATTCAACGGTTGGAGTGGGCGGATTTTGGGACCCAGCAGACCATTGGTTTGATCTGAATCCCTATCCGGAAGATTTTGGCCAGACTCTAGGTTTTTATGGTATTGGAGGGGGTTTTCATCTGGTTCTTCCGATCCTGGGTCCCTCCAATCTTCGTGATTTTATTGGATTGATTGGGGATTTTTATTTAGATCCGGTTTGTTATATAGGCACCTGTTATGCGGGTTATTGGGAGGTGGTTTTAGGGATTCGGTCTTATAAAACCATCAATTATTCATCCCTTCATATAGGGGAATATGAAAGTATTAAAAAAGATGCTTTGGATCTCTATATTTTTATTAGAGATGCCTATGAACAAAAGAGAGAAAAGGAGATAAAGGAATGATCTTAAAATACTGGGTTTATCCCCTAATCTTTTTTCTTTTTTTAGGGGTTTCCGCTTTGGCCGATGATGCAACTGAGGTTGAGCAGTTGATCAAGGGTAAGGTGGACCAAGTGGTTTCCATTTTACGGGACAAGAGCTTAGGGAAACAGGAACGGAATGAGAAAATCATTCCTATTGTTAACGCCACCTTTGATTTTGTATCGATGGCTAAATTGAGTCTTGGGAAAAAGTATTGGTTGGGGTTCAGTCGGGATCAACAGCAGGAATTTATCCATTTATTTAGGGAACAATTGCAAAAATCTTATGTGGATAAATTAGACCTTTACACCGATGAAAAGGTGGAATACGAGCCTGCGATTTTTAAGGGTAAAAAGGGTCAATTACCCACTTATTTGATTTCCAAAGATACTCGGTATTCCATGCTTTACAAATTACACAATTTAAAAAATAACTGGAAAATATATGATATTGAAATCCAAGGGGTCAGTATCATTAAAACCTATCGTTCCCAATTTGACGGGGAACTGAGGAAAGGGACCATAGCAGATCTTCTTAAAAAGTTAAAATCTCCTGAGGAATTTAGTATTAATACCGTAAAAAAAAATGAGGATGTGGTAAAGTGATGATCGATGCTGATCCGTTTTTACGATAAGGTCATCCTAGCCTATCCAAAAATAATCTTCCTTCTGATTTGCCTTTCCATTTTATTTCTAGGCTTTCAAGCCAAAAACCTGATTATTGATGCGTCTGCTGAAACCTTAGTGCTTGAGGGTGACAAAGACCTGGATTTTACCCGTTTGGTTTATTCCCGATTTGGGGTCCGTGATTTTCTTATTGTGACGTACCAGCCAAAGGATGATCTCCTTTCTGAGAAATCTCTTAAAAACCTTAAAAAATTAAAAGAGGACCTTACTCACCTGGATGGGGTGGAATCCATTACCTCTTTATTGGATGTTCCTCTCCTTGAAAGCCCCCCCAGGCCGGTGAAAGAACTGGTGAAGAATATTCAGACCATAGAATCGCCCATGGTGGATAAGGACCTAGCTCGTCAGGAATTGGCCAGGAGCCCTATATACAGAAACCTGATTGTCAGTCCTGATTTAAAAACCTCTGCGCTTCTTTTGAACTTACCGACGGATGAAGTCTATTTCGAACTTTTGGACCGCCGGAATCATTTTAATGCAAAAAGGAAAAAAGAAAACCTCAATACAGAAGAAAAAAGGGCGTACCAAAAGGTGTTACAGGATTTTAAGGACCATCGAACCCGGAATAGGGTCCAACAGCATCAATTGATTCTTAACACTCGATCGGTTATGGATCGTTATCGGGAAGACGCGGAATTGTTTTTGGGTGGTGTTAATATGATTGCGGATGATTTAATTTCCTTTGTCAAGAATGATTTAAAGGTTTTCGGGTTTGGAGTGACGGTTTTTCTTATCATTACCTTAATGATTATATTTGGACAAATCCGGTGGGTCTTTTTACCTCTAATCTGTGTGGTATTCTCTGCGGTGGCCATGCTTGGATTGCTGGGGTTGTTTGGTTGGGAAGTCACCGTGATTTCATCCAATTTTATTTCTTTGCAACTCATAATAACGATGGCGTTAACGATTCATCTAATTGTTCGATACCGTGAACTGGCCCAGAAAAATCCCGATTGGGAGCAGAAGCAATTGGTCCTGGATACAGTCCGTTCCATGGCACAACCTTGTACGTTTGCAATTTTAACCACCATTGCTGGTTTTGGTTCATTGATTTTTTCTGATATTCTCCCTGTGATTAACTTTGGGTGGATGATGAGTGCAGGAATTTCAATTTCCCTTTTATTAACATTTCTAATTTTTCCAACCGTGATGGTGCTCCTTAAAAAACGGACCCCTAATGTGTCTTTTGAATCTCATTTCAGGCTAACAAATTATCTTGCTCAATTCACCCAGCAACATGGAACCCTTATCCTTTTGGTCAGCGCGGTAACTTTAATTTTGAGTGGGATTGGGATTTCGCGACTCATTGTAGAGAATAGTTTTATTAATTATTTTAAAGAGTCCACAGAGATTTTTCAGGGGTTAAAAACAATCGATCAACAGCTCGGAGGAACCACCCCGTTAGAAGTCGTCGTGGATTTGCAAAAACCTCCAGGGGAATCTCCAGGGGTAATTTCGGATCATCAGCAGATGAATGGCAATGGAATCGAGGATGACCTGTTTTCTGAATTTGAGGAAGAATTTGAAGCCGTGAAGGACGAAGCAAAATATTGGTTTACCTCCGATAAAATGGAACAGGTAATGAACATTCACAATTATTTGGACAGTATTCCCGAAACGGGGAAAGTTTTATCCCTGGGTACCATGCTCAAAGTGGGAGAAAACCTGAATGATGGGAAGCCTTTGGATAATTTTCAATTGGCACTGGTCTACCATGAGCTGCCGGAGAGGTACCGTGATTTGATTTTGACGCCTTATGTTTCTGTCGAATATAACCAGTTGCGGTTTTTTACCCGTGTTAAAGATTCGGAGAAAGATCTCCGCAGGAATGAGTTTTTAAAAAAAATTGAAAAAGGTTTGACCGAAGATCTGGGTTTAAAAAAAGAAAATGTTCACCTGGCAGGGCTCTTGGTTTTGTACAATAACATGCTCCAGAGTTTGTTCGGTTCTCAAATTCTTACCCTGGGTGTCACGTTGGGCGCTTTGATGATCATGTTTTTAATTCTATTCCGTTCCTTTATCCTTTCATTGATTGCCATTTTCCCCAATGTATTGTCCATCGGTGTGGTTTTAGGGTTTATGGGGTGGATGAAAATTCCCCTGGATATGATGACGATTACCATTGCCGCCATAAGCGTAGGCATTGCAGTGGATGATACCATTCATTATATTCACCGATTCAGAAAAGAGTTTCAAAAGGATAAAAACTATTCACAAACCATGAACCGATGTCATGGGAGTATCGGCTATGCCATGTTTTATACATCTATTACCATCATCATTGGGTTTTCAATTCTAATTTTTTCAAATTTTATTCCTACCATTTATTTTGGTCTCCTCACCGGTTTGGCAATGATCATTGCATTAATTTCTGCCTTGACCCTGTTACCCCAGCTCATTGTTTGGCTGAAGCCTTTTGGCCGGGAGGGTATTCCGGGGTAGACGAGTGATGGGTCACTAACGGGGGTTCGAATAAAAAAAGCTCTTCTATGCACTCCCGGTCCATTCGACCTGAAGGTGTTAACCCCCACATGTTTTGAAATGATACCTGGAGAACTTTTTCATGCACGAGGCAGGATTTTATAAGGATATTGACCGAAAAAAAATAGCCGCGGAGGTCCAGAGAGAGGGGTTTGATCCCTATCTCATTTCAGATCCCCCAGGTGCCACCTATCCTCCCCATTCCCACCGTGAAACGAAACTGTTGGTCATCCTTTCCGGGAATATGGAAGTGAACATACAGGGAGAGGGGTTTTCCTGTTCCCCCGGTGACCGGTTGTTGATTCCCGGAAATATGGAGCATTCCGCCAAGGTGGGGGAGAACGGGTGTCAATTTTTCTGGTCCGAGAAGCTCCTCTGACTCCGCGAGAGGGGAACCCCGCCTGAATGAAGCCTTCTTTAAAAAATTTCTATTGATCCCCTACGTTTGATCGAAGTTGAATCCCCTTTTCGCTCCATGTTAATATGTTCTTTCATTTTGGGGTAGGAGTTTACCCGTTTATTTTCAAAAGGAAAGGTGTTTTCAATGATGAAGCCAAACAAAAAGGGGAGCCGGGTCATTATGGAAGGGGATGACCGGGCACCTGCTCGCGCCATGTTGAAAGCCGTGGGGTTTACCGACAAAGATCTTTCAAAGCCCATCGTGGGCATTGCCAATACCTGGACCGAGGTGGGGCCTTGTAATTTCCACCTCAGGAGACTGGCCGAAAAGGTGAAAGAGGGGGTTCGTGCCGCGGGAGGAACCCCCATGGAATTTAATACCGTGACCATTTCCGATGGAATTACCATGGGAACCGAAGGCATGAAGACCTCCCTGATCAGCCGGGAGGTGGTGGCGGATTCCATTGAGCTGGAGGGCCGGGGAAATATGTTTGATGCCATGGTGGCCTTATCGGGGTGCGATAAAACCATTCCCGGGACGGTCATGGCCCTGATCCGATTGAATGTTCCCTCGTTAATGCTTTATGGGGGATCCATCATGGCCGGGCATTACCAGGAGAAGGATTTAACCATTCAGGACGTATTCGAAGCAGTGGGTGCCCATGGGGCGGGTAAAATGGACGATACACAATTTAAAGGCATTGAAGATGCAGCCTGTCCGGGAGCGGGGGCCTGTGGTGGACAGTTCACGGCCAACACCATGGCCACCGCCATCGAGATTTTAGGGATGGCCCCAATGGGAAGCGGTTCCGTTCCCGCCATGGATCCCAAGAAGGATGAGGTGGCCTTTAATGCCGGGTTGATCGTCATGGAAATGGTCAAGCGCGGTCTGAAACCCAGTCAGATTGTCACCCGAGGGGCTATTGAAAACGCCATTGCCTCCATCGCCGCAACGGGGGGATCCACCAACGGGGTTCTTCATTTTTTGGCCATTGCCCGTGAGGCCGGCATTCCACTCAAGATCGAAGATTTCGATGCCATCAGCTCTCGAACGCCCCTGTTGGCGGACTTAAAACCCGGAGGACGATTTGTGGCACCGGACCTTTACCGTGCCGGAGGGATTACCCTGGTGGCGAAAAGACTTTTAGATGCGGGCCTTTTGAACAAAGACGAAATGACGGTGACCGGAAAGCGTATCGGTGAAGAAGCCAGCCGTGCCACTGAGACCCCCGGTCAGGAAGTATTACGGCCCTTATCCAACCCCATCAAAAAAACGGGAGGGTTGGTCATCCTTAAGGGGAACCTGGCCCCCGAGGGATGTGTGATCAAAGTGGCCGGCCACGAGCGGATGACTCACGAAGGCCCTGCAAAGGTTTTCGATTGCGAAGAGGATGCTTTTCAAGCGGTTCAAAATGGTTCGATCCAGCCGGGGGATGTGGTCGTCATCCGGTATGAAGGGCCTGTGGGCGGACCCGGCATGCGGGAGATGCTGGGTGTGACCAGTGCCCTGGTGGGGGCGGGTCTTGGGGATTCGGTGGCGTTAATCACCGACGGCCGTTTTTCCGGAGCCACCCACGGTTTAATGGCGGGCCACGTGGCCCCCGAAGCATCCAAAGGCGGCCCTATTGCCATTGTCAAAAATGGAGATACCATTGCGTTTGATATCCCATCCCGGCAATTGGAAGTGAAATTATCCAAGGAAGAGATGGCCGAGCGGTTTAAAACGTGGACCCCCCCGGCCCCACGGTATACCCGGGGCGTGATGGCCAAATATGCCAAATTGGTATCGTCGGCATCCGAGGGGGCGATCACCGGATGAGTGCAGGAGTTATCCCTTTTTGGGATGAAAGTAAAGTTTGATTAAACCTGGAAATAGGGATCACAAAATGACCCCCAAAAATCCTTTATAATCGATTTAAAAGCCCTCCACTGTGGAGGGCTTTTTGTTTGGTCCAATGTCGGAAAAGCAAACACGCCAAGAAATCATCGATAAGCGACTGGAGTCGGCGGGATGGAGACTGTCCGATCCTTCCATGGTTACATCGGAGCATCCGATTCTGCACCAAACAGGGTCTTCGACAGGAATCGGGTTTTCGGATTATGTTTTATTTGCACAGGACGGGTCGCCCATAGCAGTGGTGGAAGCTAAGAAAACATCGGTCGAAGCCGAGATCGGACGGGAACAGGCTAAGCAGTATGCAGCCGGAATCGAGCGGATGGGTTTTCAAAGACCTTTTATTTTTTATACCAACGGTTATGAAATTTTCTTTTGGGACGATACCCGCTATCCTCCAAGAAAGATTTACGGTTTTTACAGTCAGGACGATTTGGAACGGCTGCGGTTCCAGAATAAGGAACGGAAACTCCTTTCCACGACCCTCATCGATTCCAAAATATGCGGCCGGCCTTATCAGATTGAAGCGATTCGGAGGGTCCTTGAAACATTTACCCGAAGGCATCGAAAAGCCTTGTTGGTCATGGCTACGGGAACGGGAAAAACCCGCGTTGCGGTGGGACTCATCGATGTGCTGATGCGATGCAATTGGGTAAAGCGGGTTTTATTTTTGGCCGACCGGAATGAGTTATTGAAACAGGCGAGGGATGCCTTTAAAGAGCATTTACCCAATGCCACCTGGGTTCGCATCACCCGGAATGACCGACCGAATAACAAACGGGTTTACCTTGCCACTTACCCGGCCATGCACGGGCTTTATCCGACGATCTCGCCCGGATTTTTCGACATGGTCGTTGCCGATGAATCCCACCGCTCCATTTATAAAAGATATAAAGAGATTCTGGACCATTTCGACGCCTACCAGTTAGGCCTCACCGCAACGCCCGTCGAATATATCGACCGGAATACGTTCCGGTTATTCGAGACCGAAACGGGGAACCCGACCTACAATTTCACCCTGGAAGAAGCCGTGCAAAGCAATCCCCTCTATCTGGTCAATTTCAAAGTTCTTTCGATCCAATCCCGCTTTCAACTTGAGGGAATTAAGGCGGGCCAATTGCCCTTGCCCATTCAAAAAAAGCTCATCGAGGAAGGAAAGGATATCGAGGAGATTGATTTCGAGGGGACCGATCTTGAAAAAAGGGTGACCAATTCGGGAACCAATGAGTTGATGGTTCGGGAATTTATGGAGCAATGCATCAAGGATGAAACGGGAACGCGGCCGGGCAAATCCATTATCTTCGCCATTTCCCATAAACACGCCCTTCGTCTTGAACGGCATTTTGATGAACTGTATCCGGAGTATAAAGGCCGTCTGGCGCGCGTGATCGATTCCCATGACCCCCGTGCGGGGACGGAAGGGGGACTGCTGGACCAGTTCAAAGACCCGAAAGATCCCCTCAAGGTTGCGATTTCGATCGATATGCTGGATACGGGAATAGACGTTCCGGAAATCGTCAATTTGGTGTTTGCAAAGCCGGTTTTTTCCCGCGCGAAATTTTGGCAGATGATCGGAAGAGGAACACGGCTCTGTCCCGATCTGTTTGGGCCGGGAAAAGACAAAGAATATTTTCTGATCATCGATCATTGGAAAAACTTCGCCTATTTTCAGATAGACCCTCCGGGGAAAGAACCCACGCCGACCCTTTCGGTCCCCGAGCGACTTTTTGGCGTGCGGTTGGATAAAGCCACGGCCGCCTTGACGGTGGGAAATCAAAGGGTTTTGAAGGAGATCACCCAAGCCATTCGGGAGGATATCGCGGCCCTTCCGAAAAATACGGTGAATGTGAAGGAAAAAGCCGAAGACGTTTCGATGGTAGCGGAGGAGACCTATTGGCATTATACCGGTTTAAGCGAGATCGAGCATTTGCGGAGAAGCATTCTTCCCTTGATGCGAACCCGTTCCTCCGAGGATTTCGACGCCCTTCGCTTCGATATTGACATCGTAGTCGCTCAGACGGCCCTTCTTGACCAGGACGAGCAGACACTGAAACGCAGCCGGGAACGGATTGTAAAAAGAATCGGGGAGCTGCCTCTGACCTTAAATCAGGTCAGATCACAAGAGCGCTTCATTCGCAAAGTAAATGGAGAGCCGTTTTGGAGCGCGATTTTCGATAAGAGCCTGGAGGATTTACGGTTGAAGCTGCGGGGTTTGATGAAGCATCGCAGAAAAGAAAGCCGTGCAATAGAAAAGCTCGACCTTGAAGACATCACGCTGGTCAAGGAGTGGGTCGATTTTGGTCCGGAAATGGAACGGGCCACCGTGGCTGAATACCGGAGGAAGGTTGAAGAGAAAATCAAGACTCTTCTGGCGGAAAATGAGGTGCTTCAAAAAATCAAACAGGGTGAAGCGTTGGATGATTATGACATTTTCTCCCTTACCGAAGCCCTTCGAAGTGAAGATCCTTATATTACGGAAGAGCTTTTACAAAGTGCCTATGACAACCGGACGGCAAAGTTTATCGACTTCATCCGGCACATTCTCGGGCTTCAAAAACTTCAAACCCGAACGGAACAGATTACCCGGTCCTTTGATACGTTCATCGCCCGTCATAATGACTATACCGCCGATCAGATTCAATTTATGCAGATTTTGAAGACCTTTATCCTGGAACAGGGAAAGGTCGAAAAGGAGAATCTGATTGACCGGCCCTTTACCAATTTACATCCCAAAGGCATTCGGGGCCTGTTCAGCAATTCTGAACTAACTGAAATTATTGAGTTTATAGAAGAAATAGGGTAATACGAAATTGATTTACCCTATTAATAGAAAGGGTGACATGCTCGCTGAAGAACTAAAATCCAAAATCGACAAACTCTGGGACCTTTTTTGGTCCGGGGGAATCGCCAACCCCTTAACGGCCATTGAGCAGATTTCGTATCTCATCTTCATGAAGCGTTTGGATGAAGCGGACCTGAAACGGAAAGCCGATGCCGAATGGCTCAATAAACCCTATACTTCGATTTACAAAGATCATGAGGACTGTCGCTGGTCCCATTGGAAACATTTTGAAGCGGGGGAGATGCTCAAGCACGTTGGGGATAAGGCCTTTCCCTTTATTCAGAATTTTAAGGGAAATGGGGAAGGGGACGGGGCCCACTCGTTTGCCAAGCAGATGAAGGACGCGGTTTTTATCATTCCGAAACCCAGTCTCTTGGTCGAAGCAGTGGAGGTTCTGGACGGTTTGAAGATTATGGAGCAGAACATGGATACCCAAGGGGATATCTATGAGTATCTCCTCTCCGAACTTCAGACCTCCGGGAAGAACGGACAGTTCCGAACGCCCCGGCATATCATCAAAATGATGGTGGCCCTCGTTAACCCCAAGCTGGGCCAGACCGTCTGCGATCCCGCCTGCGGTACGGGAGGGTTCTTAATCGGTGCCTATCAGCATATCCTCCGGGAGCACACCAGCCCCGAAAATATCAAAGTGGAAGAGGACGGGACCGAGCACGGTTTGGTCGCGGACCGGATCACCGATGAGAAGGTTTGGGATTTTTTGCAAAGGAGAACGTTCTATGGGTTCGACTTCGATACCACCATGCTGCGGATCGCATGCATGAACATGGTATTGCATGGAATCGAGCACCCCAATATTGAATATAAAGATACCCTGTCCAAAAGTTATCAGGAGTCCGAAAAATACGATATCGTCCTGGCCAATCCGCCGTTCAAGGGAAGCATCGACAAGGGAGATATCCACGAGGCATTGACGAGAATCGTCAAGACCACCAAGACCGAACTGCTTTTTGTGGTCCAGATGATGCGGCTCTTGGTCAACGGGGGACGGTGTGCGGTCATCGTTCCCGAAGGGGTCCTCTTTGGAACGAGCAACGCCCATCAGGCCGTGAGGAAAAAAATCATCGAAGAATGCCAGCTCGAAGGAGTGATCTCCATGCCTTCGGGGGTGTTCAAACCCTATGCAGGGGTTTCCACGGCGGTGATGGTTTTCACCAAAGGCGGGGAGACGGATAAGGTCTGGTTTTATGACATGGACGCCGACGGGTTCAGCCTGGACGACAAACGCAATCGGATCAAAGAAAACGACATCCCGGACATTATCGATTCGTGGAACCGGAGATACAGTATTAAGGGTTCAACTTCTGATGAGAAATCAGTGAAAGACCACTTGTCTAAAACCTCCAACCTCAAACCTCCGACCTCCAACAAACCAAAATGGTTATGGGTGGATAAAAAAGAAATCGTCGCCAACAAACACGACCTCTCCATCAGCCGCTACAAACCGATTGAGTATGAAGAAGTGGAATACGAAGACCCCAAAGTCATCATGGACCGGATATTGAAGTTGGAGGAAGAGATTGCCAAGGATATTAAAGATATTCGGGGGATGGTGGAGTGAATGTTGCCCGTTTAGAGGAATTAGTGTCTCTTTCGAGTGGAGAATTTTTGCCGAAGCAGAGGTTCAATAAAGATGGACTATATCCTGTATTAGGTTCAAATGGAGAAATTGGTCGTACAAATGAATTTAACCATGAAGGGCCAGTTATAACCATTGGTAGGGTTGGCGCTTGTGGCGCAATAAATTATTACACTGGCAAAAGCTGGATCACTGATAACGCACTCATCGCTACTCCAAATCCCCAAATTGCTCAGGAATATTTGCTGTTCTACTTAAGATCGGTAAATTTTGATTTGTTAAGATCAGGGACCTCCCAACCTCTAATTACACAAACTCGACTAAAAGCTTTAAAGGTTCCTGTCCCTCCGATATTGGCCCAAAAAGAAATCGCGGCCATTCTGGAAAAAGCAGACCATGCCCGCCGCAAACGCCGGGAAACTCTCCGCCTCACCGACCAATTCCTCCAAGCCGCCTTCCTCCAAATGTTCGGCGAGCTAGTCACGAACCGAAAGGGGTGGCGAGTTGATACAATCCGAAGCGTTGTGGAAAAGGTTCAAAACATTAGTTCAAGTTCATTTCCTACCAAAGAAATCACTTATGTTGACATATCTTCAATCGATAATGTCCATAAGAGAGTAAAACGTTTGAGCAGGCTTTCCGGCAACGAAATACCGAGTAGAGCAAGACAGATAATCCAGGAGGGAGATATACTCGTTTCAACAGTGCGGCCGAATTTAAATGCGGTTGCGATTGTTCCTGCAGGATTAAACAACCCAATAGGGTCCACGGGCTTTTGTGTGCTTCGTGTGAACAAAAAGGCCGCGGTGAAGGAGTATTTATCTGAAATTTGTAAGAGCAATCTCTTTGTTCAGAAATTATCGAAAATTGCAAAGGGTGCCAGTTATCCTGCTGTGAGCGACAATGATATTCTTGATTTAAAAATACTGGTTCCTCCACTTTCCGAACAACGAAAATTCGCTTCCATGATGGAAAAGATCGAAACCCTCCGCGAAACACAGCGCCAGAGCGAACAGGAATTGGAAACCCTCTTCCAATCCATGATGCAAAAGGCCTTTAGTGGGGAATTAGTAATGTGACCAGTCTCGAAATTAATAAATTTAGTAGATTAAGAGAGACACTTTTGGGATAGCCATACCTTTGGGAGCCTGCAATGACTTATACAGAAATCATAGTACTTGACGCGTTAGAACATAGTTGGGGCTTGGCAAAAGAGCTTTTAAATATTACAAAGAGGCGCAAGAAACGATTCAATGATGCAATACCTAAGATAGATCTATTGGAAAAGACCTTTTTGCCAATAATTAAATACTTTCCACAAAATAAAACTGTGATTGAAAGAGTTGAAGCTTTCAATCGTCATTTGTGGTTTGTTAAGAGGTATATCGGTACAGACAGGCATAAGCTTGTACCTCATAACCTTAGAGATATTGTTGAGTTTGATATACCGATTATTCGGAATGAGTTTAAAAATCATATAATGGCCAATCCATCTATTCACCCGAGATTCAGAGAAGAGTGTGGAGATCTCATTGCCGTTGGGGAATTTGATTCGGTAATTCGGAAAGGTTTTGTAATAATCCGTGAACTTGCTAAACGTCGTTTCCCACTACTTGAAGGTTCCCAAATCGACGGTATAAATCTAATGCAGAAATTATTTGATAATAACTCAGGGCTTATTCGTGTGCACACGGAAAAGGATAAGCAAGGGGGTTTTCGCGATATTGCAAAGGGTTTATATGCCTGGGCACGCAACGATGAAATGCATAATTTACGCGATAGACCGGTTTATGAAATCGAGTGTATCATGATGCTTATAAACCAAATTATGTTTTCAATTGATAATCAGCAGGTCCTCAAAAGTTGATAGGGTCATAATTAACCGAAAACAACTGGAGTAAACAAGCAAAATGAAATAAATAAGAAGTGGGCTGGATTCGACCCCCGAGTCGGACCCGATTCCTCAGTCCGGGAAAGGAGGGATTTCTATGAACAATAGAACTAACCGATTGACCTGGCTGTTGAATCGAGTTTCGAGAGCAATGGGCACCGCCCTAGCTCGGATGTTAAGACTTTGTTTCAGAATGGTCTCCATGGGATTTGAGATTTCTCTGATCCCAGGATTTCTTACCTGGAACATCAACCTTCGGGCTGGGGGGTCGGGTCGAGCTTATCTTTCATAAGATTATATATAGATTATTTGGAAGACCTACCCTGGAGGTGAGGTGTGCCAGGATAGTTCTTGCAAGGTAATCTGTCTCCTGATAAAGTAAACAATAACAAGGAGTAACCATGGATACTAACAATCTCCTACGAGAGAAAGCAGAAGAGATACACCGTATCGCGCGTAAAAATGGTGCGGTGCGGTTGAAGGTCTTTGGTTCTTTTGCTCATGGCAAGGCCACTGAGAAAAGTGACCTGGACCTGCTCGTGGAATTTGAACCCGGAAGGGATCTCCTTGATCTGATCGGCCTTAAGCAGGAATTGGAGACGTTGCTGGCTCGGAAGGTCGATATTGTTACTGAAAGAGCCTTAAGCCCCTACCTCCGGGAACGGATTCTCCACGATGCGGTACCTCTATGAAAGATGACCGTGTGTCTACCTTCAGCACATCCTTGACGCCATTCTGCAAATCCAATCCTATACAACAGGAGGCCGCGAGGCATTTTTCCGTCAACGCATCATTCAGGATGCTGTCCTGCGAAATCTCGAAATTATCGGCGAAGCGGTAAAGAGGCTCTCCTCCGCTCTACGTACCCAGCATCCGGAAATAGAATGGGGGAAAATTGCAGGAATGAGGGATGTACTTATCCACGATTACCTTGGTGTGGATTTGCCCATTGTCTGGGATGTGATCGAAAATCGATTGCCTAAGTTGAAACAGGCTGTCGAAACACTTTTACAAAAAACAGCATCTTAAAACAAGCCGGGTTGAAGGAGAGAAAATGATGAAGTACCCTATCGTCATCGAAAAAGCTAAAGGGAATTACTCAGCCTATAGTCCGGATATTCCCGGTTGTGTTGCAACAGGACGGACGCCAGCAGAAACCATGAAGAGAATGAAGAAGGCAATCATTCTTCACATTGAAGGACTTAGAGAAGACCACCTGCCTGTTCCTAAACCTTCCACGTCTGTGGGATATATCACGGTCGCTTCTTAATCCGGGGACAGATTTATTTTCTCAACACCTGCCCGGTTCTTTCCAGGTGCGTGACATGAGTTGGGGGACTCTGTCGAAATGAGAATAAACGCGGCGGGTAAGCCTAAAGGGGGTATGAATGAGTTTATTGTCCTGGATATACTTGACACCAAATGATATCATGTGATATCGTTTGATTCTAAGCGGAAGAGAATGAGATGAAGGCCAAGGTAAAAGAAGGGAAAGTGGCCCTCGGGGCCCGAATTCCAAAGGAACTCAAAGATCGCATGAATCGTTTCTGCCTGGAGCATGGGCTAAAGATGAGCCATTTTGTGAAAAGTGCGCTTCAGGATAAATTGGGTGAGATGGAGGAAGAGATCAAGGACATTGCGATGGCCCATGAGCGATTGGCCGATGCCGAGTTCATCTCGCGAGAGGAATACGACCGCTATATCCGACGACGCCTCGGAAAAAAATGAGGTATGTCCTCCGCTATGAAAAGCGGGTGCTCAAGGATCTGGACCGAATCCCCAAAAAAGATCTCGTCAGAATCGACAAAACCATTCAATCGTTGGCCCACCAGCCGCACCCTGTGAGCGTTAAAAAACTGGTCGGTGAAGAGAATCTCTATCGCGTGCGTCAAGGGGATTACCGAATTGTCTACACCGTGGATCGCAAGGCCGGCGTTGTCAGCATCCTGGGTGTCCGGCACCGCAGGGACGTTTATCGTTGACCCTGAATCCAGCTTATTTTCTCAACACCTGCCCGACTTTTGCGCCTCGAACGCCGAAATTGGTTGAAGGCACCTTTCTGAACTAGAGTACCAGTCTTAGCGCATCCGATATCAGATCAAATTTCCTTCTGTGGATCGTCGTAATCATAGAAAAATTGCCGGGACTGTACCATTCTGTACCTGCCTTCTTGCTTTGTTGAATCCTATCCTCTGTTCGGGAAAGGAAAAGTATGGAACATGGACCTTTGGGCTGGGGGGGGCGGGTCGAGCTTATCTTTCAGCTATGCTGTCCGTACTTGGTTTTCTTGAAATCCCAACAGGACGGACGCCAGCAGAAACCATGAAGAGAATGAAGAAGGCAATCATGCTTCACATTGAAGGACTTAGAGAAGACAACCTGCCTGTTCCTAAACCTTCCACGTCTGTGGGATATATCACGGTCGCTTCTTAATCCGGGGACAGATTTATTTTCTCAACACCGCCCTAACTCTTGCCCTGCGCGCGCCATTGGAAAGTGCTTAAATGTATTTGGAGGATAATGGCTTGCAAATACCCTTATGAGAATGTATTCTAAAAGCATTACGATTAAAGAGTTTTTCGGAGGTTTGCATGACCATCACAGATCGAATCGAGGTTAATCCTAAGGTGATGATGGGAAAGCCCGTCATTCGGGGAACACGGATTACGGTGGAGTTGATTCTACGAAAGCTCAGCGAGGGAGCCACCCTAACAGATCTTCTTGATGCTTATCCCAGACTCACACGCGAGGATATTCAGGCTGCAATTGGATACGCGGCGGATACTTTGGCCCACGAAGAGACGGTGATTTTGGAATCAACGAAGAGGTCGATCAGGAAATAAATTGTGCGTTTTCTTGCGGACGAAAGCTGCGACTTTGCGGTGGTTCGAGCTCTCCGAAACGCAGGCCATGATGTCTTGGCCGTTTCCGAAATTTCCCCCCGAGCAGATGATGCTCAAATACTCAATTTTGCCTCTCAACAAGAAAGAATCCTCATTACAGAAGATAAAGACTTCGGCCAACTTGTGTTTGCCCATGGTAAGGACACACATGGTGTGATTTTTCTCCGATACCAGCCTTCAGCTCGTCTTAAGATTGCTAAAGAGGTTGTCACGCTAGTGAAACAGCGGGGAGCAAAACTTCCTGGGTGTTTTGTGGTTATTCAGCCCGGGCGAATTCGAATTAGCGGCACGCCTGGAAATTAGATGAATGCGGATTGTGAGTTGAAGGTTGCTTCCTGCAATCACTCATTTGCGAATCCTTGTCCCTATCATTCCTTATCTTACCGCGAACAACCCAAGTGGGCTGGACTCGACTGCTGAGTTGGACCCAATGCCTTTGTCCGGGAAAAGAGGGATTCACATGAGTCATAGGATTACCGACCACTTAATGCTTCTTGTACCTTAAGCGGTGTCATGATATATTAAATTCCAATAGAGGGGATTACGAATGAAAGGTGAGTTCACTGCGGTGTTTGAGAAGCATGGAAAATGGTATATTGGGTATGTTGAAGAAGTTCCGGGTGTCAATACTCAGGGCCGCACTCTGGCAGAGGCCCGGAAGAACCTTAAAGAAGCGTTAGCCCTCATTCTCAAAACAAACCGTAAACTTTCTGAAAAACGCCTGTCCGGACAAAAGGTGGTAAAGGAACCCATCGCCGTCAATCTCTGAGTCTGAATGAAGAGAAAAGAACTTCTGGCTCCTCTGAGCAAACATGGTTGTGTGTTTGTTAGGGAAGGAGGCAGACACTCCGTTTACTTAAACCCAATGACCCACCAAACTTCAACGATACCCCGCCATCGTGAAATCAATGACTTTCTTACTAAGAAAATATGTAAGGATTTAGGAATTCCGACCATAAAGTGAGTTTGAAGTTATAACAGGATTTCCGTCTGATGTTGGATTTTTCCAATTGCATTAGTTGGAAACATAGAATTGGTCGTGAAAATTCAAGATCATTTGGAACACAACGGGTGCGTTTCGCTTCAAGACCAATGTGAAGTAAAAATCTTCAGAAATAACCCGGAAAAAATGGAATGGAAAGATGCGGCAGATCATTCAATTGAAAACCCACCACCATAATGAACTGGTGGACATTACGGAAAAGGTGAGGTCGATCGTTAAAGCGAGCGGGATTCAGAACGGCTTGTTGGGACTGTACGCCCACGGGGCCACGGCGGCGATTATGATTCAGGAGAATTGGGACGAGAGCGTTCCGACCGATGTGATTAAATGTCTTAAAAAATTGGTTCCCCCGGGTGTATGGCTTCATGACCAGCAGGACAATAATGGGGATGCCCATATCAAAGCCGGGTTGGTGGGTCCATCGGAGACCATCCCTTTAATCGACGGGGTTCTGGGTCTTTCCCAATGGCAGGGGATTTTTTTCTGTGAATTTGACGGGCCACGAAAAGAAAGGAAAGTGGTCTGCACCATTTTGGGGGATGGGGAATGATTCGGCCGGTCAAAATATTTTATCCACCCGCAAATCACGAACATTTTTTCATTTTAAAATTTAAACGCAGCAGTCAACTTTTTGGCTATTTTTGAGCAATTTTCAAAAAAATCAGGCAAGAATTTAACTACTTCATTAATTAGAGTCTGTATTTTAATGCGCATTTAGATTGAACTTGGACAGAGGGAACCGCCATGGTGCGCAGATGTCCGCCTGTTTTCGCATCTTCGAGTACGCTTCATCAACATTCGTTGACTTTTCCCCGTTTTCATGGGC